>CAKUHM010000048.1 GCA_934655835.1 uncultured Collinsella sp.
TCCACGAGCACGCCGATCTTGCGCTGGCGCTCCTCGTTGATGTCGTACAGGCGAATCTCGTCAACGTCGAGCTCGTCCTTGCGCAGGGCGATGGACTTGACGATGCCGGGGGTAAAGGTGGATCCGCCACCACACAGAGTAATGATCATTGTTTACTGCTCCTTCTCAATTGCGTTTTCGACCTTGTCGCGCATCTCGGCGACCTTCATGCCAAAGATGATCTGGATATTGTTGCCGTTGCGGTTGATGCCGCTGTTGGGCACGTGGTTGATGAGGTTCTCATCGATGAGGTCCGGGTTCTTAACGTTCACGCGGAGACGCGTAAAGCAGTTCTCGAGCTCCTCGATGTTGTCCTTGCCGCCAAGACCTGCGACCAGGTCGGCAATACCTGCATCGACGCCCTCTGCGGGAGCTGCGGCAACAGCGCCCTGCTTCACCGCGACAGACGCGGCGGCCTCGCCCTCGGCAACGGACTCGGCGAGCTCGGACTCCTCCTCGCGACCAGGCGTGTGAAGGTTGAGCTTCTTAATAAGGAAAGTGAAGAGGAAGAAGTACAGCGCGGCGTTGACGACTCCAAGCACCAGCATAACCGGCCAGTTGGTCTTGTCGACACCGAGAACCAGGTTGGAAACCACGATGTTGATGATGCCGC
This sequence comes from uncultured Collinsella sp., assembly GCA_934655835.1. The sequence continues at coordinate 653 of CAKUHM010000048.1, forward strand.
CTGCAGTCGAAGCGGGCACGGAGAGGACCTTGAGCAGGACCAGGAAGATACCGGAAAGAACCGAGTGAACGACAAAGAGCACGGGAGCGGCAAAGACAAAGAGGAAGTCCATGGGCTCGGTGACACAGGAGAGCACGGCGGTGATGATCAGCGGGATGATAACGGCCTTGGTCTTATCCTTGTTCCCCTTGTAAGCGGTGAAGATAAAGGCGAGACCGATACCGATGTAGGGCCACAGGTTGTTGAAGGTATAGCTGTTGAAATACGTGCTATCGGAGAAGGGCTGGCCCGTCATTGCCATCTCGGCGACACGGATGGGATAGGCGCCGGCGATAACCTGATCACCCAGCGTCAGGGTGCCGCCCACATCGGAGAACTGGAACGGGGTGTAGATGAGGTGGTGCAGACCGGTGGGAACGAGCAGCTTGTTGAGCATGCCGTAGATAAACAGACCGATGTTACCCGACTCCTTAATGATGCCGGCAACGGAGGAGATGGCACCCTGAACCGGAGGCCAAACGATGCAGAAGCCAGCACCCATGATCCAGGAAATGATGATCATGATCAGGAACGGGAAGCGAACGCCCGAGAACATCGAAAGGGCAATGGGGAACTGCTTGTTCGAGTACTTGTTGAACACGGCACCGGTGATGCAACCAAGAATGATGCCGCCAAACACGCCGGTATCGAGCACCTGAATGCCCATAACGGTGCTCTGGCCGGTTCCGGTAAGGCCGAGCATGCCGCTCGCTTCGGCAAGAGAGCCGGTGGCGTTGAGCACGATGTTATTGGCCTGAAGGAACAGGAAGAACGACATCAGGGCGATCAGCGAAGCATGGCCCTTGTTCTTCTTTGCCATGGCGCCGGCGATGCCCACGCAGAACAGAATCGAGAGGTTGTTGATGATAAACATCAGCGACTGATAGACAACGGCGCCCACAAGCTGGAACGGACCGGAGCCCAGCACGGGAATCATGGCGCAGATGGTCTTGTTGGTTAGAATGATGCCCACGATGAGCAGAATGCCGGCAACCGAGAGATACATCATCGGCTGGACGATTGACTTCGCGAACACCTCCAACGGCGCTTTGAAATTGAACTTCTTTTTTGCGGTCATAGCGGTACTCCCCTTCCTTTTCCGCAAATTAAGACAGATGCGCCCTGGACAAGACCGTGAGCCTTGCCTTATATCAATCGATGTATGGGCACGTTATGCCTAGAGACCAGGTTCTCCAAGCAGGTTAACAATGTGATATGCGAGATAACTCTTCTCGGCATCGGTAACGACAACGTTATAGGTAGACGACAAGTGGGCAGCTATGGCGTCCGCGCACGAGAATGCGCACGGATACGCCGTTTCATCGATTCGGAACAACGCGTCGCCATTGATTTGCCCGGCCGCAGGATCGAGCGCTCGCTGTGCGAAAAACTGCAGGTGACGAACGAAACGTTCATAGGGCAGCGAGGTGTCGTCGAGGGTCGTGGCATAGCGCTCGGAAACAATCGCAAGCACGTCGCGAACAAGCTGGACCGAAACGATCAGACGGTCAGAGCGCTGCGGCATGGTGGCGTTGACGATATGCAAGGTAATGAAACCCTGCTCCTCATCGCTCATCTGGATGCCCAGATAGTCCTTGATGATCTGAAGGGCACGGCCCGCAAGCGCGTACTCCTTGCGATAGAACTGCTGGATCTCGAGCAGCAGCGGGTTCTCGCAGGGAACGCCTTTGCGCTCACGCTCCAAAGCAAGGCTGATATGGTCTGCGAGAGCGATGAGGATCTTATCGTTGATGTCGACATTGAGCTCTCGACGAAGCATCTGAACAATGTCCTCGGAAATCACGAGGTTGACGGTGGGGATGGACTCCAAAAGATGTGCCAAGCGGTCAATCGTGCGCGAATCCTGAGAAGTTCCCTCCTGCAACGCGTAGGTCTTTTCGACTGACGCCTCGTCGATGGCATCGCCGGAATGACGGCCAAAGCAGAGGCCTCGACCGATGACGATGAGCTCGGAGCCATCGTCCGAAGTGACCATTGCGACGTTGTTGTTGAAAACTCGCTTGATAACCACGGTACCCACCACAAGAATTTACTCGGAAAGCCAGACGACAGGCTCTTTAACAGCAACAGGGCCGGAAGCATGCTCACGAAGAGTCGAGTTCTCCGAGCGCTCGCACACGATAACGAAGACCGTGGGATCGAAGCCGGCGGCGCGGACCGCGTCGAAATCGACCTCGACGAGGGGCTGACCCGCGTCGACATGGTCACCCTGGGCAACGAGCGCATGGAAGCCCTTGCCCTCAAGTTTAACAGTGTCGATTCCGATATGCAGCATCACCTGAGCAGAGCTGTCGTCGGACATGATGCCCAGTGCATGCTCGGTCGGGAACAGTGCCGCGACGGTACCGGAGACAGGAGCGCACACCGTTCCCTCTTGGGGAACCACGGCAACGCCATCGCCCACGGCACGGCTGCTAAAAGCGGGATCATTGGTTTTTTCTAGGTGAACAAGCTCGCCGGAAACAGGAGCGAGGATTTCGAACTCGGAAGTTGCAGTCTTCTGCTTATCCGAGCCGCCCATAAGGCGAGAAAAGAAACCCATGGTGACATGTCCCTTCATAAATATAGCCCAACCAAAATCAAGCGAATGCGTCCATAGAAACACATCCGTTCAAAGACTTTGGTTAGGCCCACGTCCGAGGGACTCGGTAACCTTCCGCATTTCTTTTTACGGGGGTTATTGTAGGCAACAGCAAAGCCAGAATAGTCATTATGACCGGTGAGCGGTATTTATTCTTCGATAAACGGTATTTAAGCGACACTTAGGGACGTTCCTTTCCCGCCGGCACCCAGAGACGCTCCTTGCAGCAATTTCGTATGCGCTAGATGAAGAGCTCGCATTCCTTCCGCACGACGCAAACCTTGCTCAGCATCTGGGAAACAGCGGATAGCTTGTTGGGATCAAGCTTGCGAGCGCCTCGCGGACATACGGCGATGCAGCGCATGCAGGAGATGCACGCCTCGCCAGCTGCTCGCTTGGGGTCGCCCTTGTCGATAGCACAAACGGGGCACGCCGCGGCGCATGCACCGCAGAAGACGCAATCCTCTGTTGCCTCGGGTGCCATGCGGTGATCCCCAGCTTGTTTATAAGGACGATTGCCGGGGATAGAGGGCTCGGATGCATCCTCGGCCAACAGCTTTTGCTGAATTTGCTGCGCAAACTCTGCGAGCTGCGCCGCATCCTGCGCATCCGGTCGCCCAGCAGCAAACTGACGAGCAACGGAATGCTCGGCAATAGCAGAAACCGCTGCAACCACCCTAAATCCGGCGCGCTTCGCAACGTCCTCCAGCTCTACGAGCGTGTCCTCAAACGCGCGGTTTCCGTATACACAAACCAAAACAGTCCGAGCCCCGTTGCCGCGCACCATGCCCAACCGGTCAGCCACCACAGCCGGGATTCTACCGGCATACGCCGGCACAGAGATTACGGCCACGTCGTCCTCAGTCATCGAGACAGCGCTGAAATCTAGCCCGCTATCGGTCAGATCGACGGTAACGGTATTCTTGTCCAGTGCCCCGGCCACAAGGCCAGACACCTTCCGCGTTCCACCCGTCGGACTAAACACAATTTCGAATACGCTCATCGAGGCACCCTCCTCCTACGCCCGGCAACGCGTCAAGCCGTTTTCACATTCAGACAGAGTATACGGCGCATGGGATCCCCGTTTTGGTGCACCAAGCACCCCAATGCACCCACCCTACGCTGTCTGCCTCTTCGTTTTGTATAAATTACGGTACAGATTGTATATATTTACGGGATACCGCCGTGTTCTCCTGAGGTACCCCATCCTGGCCCGTGCAAAAAACGGAGTATTCTGCAACGTGACCGCGCCAGCACCGCCGCGGGCGAGCAAAACTGTAGGGCGTTGCGTCATTTAGGGTTCCGACATAGCGAGAATGACGTACCTTTGCTTCGAAAAACGGCGAAATCTAACTCAAAACGCTCATAGGGGGCATCTGAAGGCCACCGTTGGCAATACCGAATCGTATGCAGCCAGCTAGAGCTGCTGAATACTCCAAAAAATGCACGGCACACCCCATGGGACCCATTGCCGCATGGCAGGAAACAGGCCCACGGCATCTTCTAGATGCATTCCCGAGGAAATCACATTTGAACTAGCGATCGGATACGGCAAACAAAAAGGGCCCCGAGCGTAGTTGCTCGGGGCCCTTGGTTCACCTCGCTTTAGTGGGCGATGCGTATGCTATTTGCGCTTGCCGCCGCCGTCGCCGGGACGACGGGAGCTGCCGCCGCGCTTGCCGCCACGGCTGTTGCCATAGCTGCCACGGTTATCGCGACCGCCGGCGCGGCCGCCACGGGAGCCGGCCTGGTTGCCGCCGCGACCACCACGGTAGCCGCCGCGACGCTCCTCGCGGGTGTCGTCGTAGTTGCGCCAGTCATCGCGACGATCGCGGCTGGCACGCGGGTCACGACGATCACGCGACTCATTAGAACGGCCTGCGCCGCCGCGACCACCGGTGCCGCGAGCACCCTCGCGACGCTCACCGCCACGGACGCCGCGCTCTTCAAAGCGCTTGCCGCCGCGGGACTCGCCGCCGCGGGTACCACGCTCGTCACGCGAACCACGGCCTTCGCCGCCACGGCGCTCATCACGGCCACCGCGCTCGCCATCGCGACCGGAGCGACGACGGTCACCCGAACCGCGCTTGCCGCCGCGCGAACCGCGGCCCTCGTCCTCGCGCTCGACACGACGACGGCCACCGCGATCCTCATCCTCGCGGCGGCGGCGATGTGCCTCGCCCTGGAACTGCTTGGCACGACGCTCGGCACGGTTGCCGCGCGGGGCCTGCTCGACGGCAGCAGCACCGCCGCGCTCCTCGGCAGCCACCTCGCGAGCCACGCTCTCAACAGCCTCGTCCACGCGAGCCTGAACGCCCTCGCGCACGCGGGTCTTGCCGCCGCGCTTGGGACGGCTCGGACGCTCGCCGTCGCCGCGGCGCTCGTCGCGACCGCGGTTGGAACGACCGGCCACATCGCCGTAGTCATCGCCGTTGCGCTTGCCGTCGCGACGTGCCTGCTCAAGCTTCTTCTTGCTCTTGGACTTGCCGCGCTTGGTCTTCTTCTTCACCTTAAAGGCGGCAGGGTCGCGCTCGGGGTCAACCGCGGGCGGGTTGGGACCCACATGCAGGTCGCCGGCCTCGTAGATGTCGGCGGTCTTGTCCATGAGCTTCTCGATCTCGTAGAACTCGTCCACGTCCTGCTCGGTCACAAACGTGATGGCCCAGCCCAGCTCGCCGGCGCGGCCCGTACGGCCAATACGGTGGATGTAGTCGGTCGGCTCGGCCGGCACATCAAAGTTCACGACGTAGCGCACATCGCTGATGTCGATGCCGCGGGCAAGCACGTCGGTCGCCACCAGCACGTCGACGGTGCCATCACGGAAGGCAGAAAGCGCGCGCTCGCGCTGGGCCTGGCTGCGGTTGCCGTGAATCGCGGCGGCCTTGATGCCCTTACGCTCCAGACGACGGCAGCAGCTGTCGGCGCGGTGCTTGGTGCGCATAAAGACGATAGTGCGCTCCGGGCCCTCCTTCTTGAGGAACTCGGGCAGCAGGTTGTTCTTGGCCTCGATGGACACCGGGAACACAAACTGGTCGACGGTGTCGGCGGTCGACGTGGCCGGCGCGATCTCCACGCGAGCCGGGTCGCTCACCAGGTCGGTGATCTCGCCCACGGCCTCCTCGTCGAGGGTCGCCGAGAACAGCAGCGTCTGGCGCTCGGCCGGCGTCTCGCGCACGATGCGGCGGACGGCGGGCAAAAAGCCCATGTCGAGCATACGGTCGGCCTCGTCGAGCACCAGCACCTTGACCTCGTCCAGGTGGCAGGCGCCCTGCTCAATCAGATCGACCAGACGGCCCGGCGTGGCGACCAGGATGTCGCAGCCGTACTTGAGCGCCGCGGTCTGGGGCTTGTAGCTCACGCCGCCCACGACGGTCACGGCGACATGACCGGTGACGTCGGCGATCTTGCTCGCGACCTCGTCGATCTGCTGGGCAAGCTCGCGCGTGGGAGTGATGACGAGCATCACGGGGCCGCGGCCGTTGCCCTCGGGCTTCTTGGCGCCGCGACGACGGTTGCGGCCGCTGCGCTCACGCACAGGCTTGGGCGGAGCGATGTGCTCCAGATTGTTCATGGTCGGCAGCAAGAAGGCGGCCGTCTTGCCGGTGCCGGTTTGGGCGGCGGCAAGCAGGTCGCGGCCTTCGAGCACCACGGGGATGGAGCCGGCCTGCACGGGCGTCGGCGCCGTGTAGCCCAGGTTCTCAATAGCACGAAGCATCTCGTCCGAAAGTCCCAGCTCGTCAAAGGCGGGCAGGTTCTCGGTCGCGGACTCGACGGTCTCGGCGGCGCTGGCCTCGTCGGCAGCATCGAAGGCGGCCTGGGTCATGGCCTCGCGGGTCTCGTCCAGGATCTCGGCGTCGGTGACGTCGGATACAGAATTACGCATATGTTGTTGTTCCTTATCTGCACGCGCAATGGGCGCGGCATGCGGCCGCGTGGGCGTGCTTGGTAGTGCGCTAATACATACAAAAATGGGTGCGCACAGAGAGGACGTTGCTCAGCACGCTGGCGATCGCTTTGGCAGCCCTATCACGCGCCGTCCAGACGCAGCAGTCCTAAGCGATGGAGCAGATTCGCCGCCGGTTAGTATACCCGTGCTTCGCATGCCCCCACGTAAACCACAGATGACGGGGCGGGTCTGGGCCAATTGTCTCAATCTGTAACATCTACAGGGCAAATCTTCCTCTACGTGTTACAGATCGAGACAAACGGTCGACACGGTTCACAAACGTCTCAATCTGTAACAGTTACCGAGTAAAATCGGTCCTAATTGTTATAGATCAAGACAGAGGGGGATTTCCGTCCAGTCCAAACCAAATCTCTCAGTCTTCCTGCAATTTCGAACATGTGGCCTATAATGTTGCTTTGGTTACGCTACATATTGCGCAGCCATTTAATACGTCGCCCACCGGGGCCATTAATTCCTATCGCCTTATTGGCTAGGAAGCAATCAAAGGAGGTATCCGTGGCAGCAGAGACACCTTGCTCGGTCCTCTATAACGATATTCGCTCGTTCGGCGGTCTTAGACATCTCGAGATCGCCCGAATGCTCATCAATGGAAACTCTTATCTCGGCAGTACCCTGCTCGAGAAATGCTCTTCCAACCGCTCGTATCTCACCCGTTACATCGTCCATCGCGAGCCTGACCAGTGCGCGCCCGCCATCTACAGCGACTTTGCCGTCACCACGCTCAATCTTTCCGCGGCAATCTGCAGCAAGCTCGGCGGCGGCGAGTCCGCCTACCAGGCAATCGCCGAGCACTATCGCGGCCCGGCCGCCAACGAAATGATGTCGGCTCTCGCCAGCTACAAGCTGGACAGCCGCCTATATGCAAATGCCCTCAACCACATCGACAACTTTGACGGCAATGCCGTGCGCGAGAAGAGCACGCTTTACCTTATGCTCTTTGTGGCAACGGGGGCGCTCGCCGACCCCATCCAAGGCGTGGCCACCGTCGAGCGCTTTTGCGACAGCAAGACAGGCGGGCACTTTGGCACCACCGAAACTACCGTCGGACGTGGCTTTATGAGCAGCCTGGAGCAGCCGCGCACTGTCGCCCCCAACCTCGGTCTGCTCAGAACCCATGCCGACAACTGCGCCGACATGCAAATCCATCCCCTCACACGCGATCCGCGCGGCACGGTAATCGGGTCCTTGCCCAAAACCTCGCCCAGCATCACCGATGTAGGCGCTGATGCATCGCGCGAGCATCTCCGCATTTGGCTCGAAGGCGGACACTGGTACGCCCAGGGCCTTGGGTCGACCAACGGCACAGTGCTCGAATCGGGCGCGGGCGACGGCGATATCGTAATCGAGCCGCCGCGCGACCAACGCGAGCCCGGCAAAGTCTATCCCCCGGTGGAAATCGAAAACAGCGACAGGCTCCATCTGGGTCTCTACACGACATTCCTTGTCATTGTGGACTAGCGCGGACGGCGATCGAAAGACGGTCGCCGTCCGTCTTTCGTCTTCTACCTTCTGCGTCGTAAACGACAATACTCAGCGGTATACGTGGGCAGTGTGGCTATCATGGTACTTTACCGATATCCACACTGCCCACGTATACGCGCAGCAACCCATGCTAGACAAAGGAACGCCATGGATACTACCGATAGCGCCTATGGCGACAAACTCATCCGTCTTGACACGTTCGACACCGCCGTGGCGGTCGACCCCAGCGCCGAGGACGACGCCAAGCGTCGGTTTATGACGCTTATTCTCCAGACGGCCCACCGCGACGGCGGCAACATCGGGCACGTGCTGCGCGCGACCAACACGAG
>CAKUHM010000049.1 GCA_934655835.1 uncultured Collinsella sp.
CATCAGAAGCATAATCCAGAAGCTCGCGCTTGGAATCATCGCCGGCGACGGCCTTCTCAAGGTCAGCCATCTCATAGCAAAGGGCGTAAGCCTCGGTGCCCGCGGAGACCTCCTCGCGATGACCGTCCGCGGTCCACACGATCGTAGCGCGATCGGCGCGCGGATATTCGTTGACCTCGATATAGCAGTTGTCAAAGCTGATAACCGAGCGCTTGGGCTGCTTGGAGTGGAGCGTAAGGCTCACGACGCCCAGCTGCTGCTCGGCATTGCGGCAGACGATGCCGCCTGCAACATCGACGCCAGTCTCGCAGGTGTTGCCCAGCGAAACGACCTCGGCGGGCTGGCTCGCCATAAACAGGCGCATAACGGACAGTGCATACACGCCAATATCGAGCATGGCACCACCGGCGAGGTTGCGATTGTAGAAACGGTTGGTCAGGTCGCCGTACTCCTTGTAGCTACCAAAGTTGAGCTGAGCGAGGTTCATGCGGCCGAACTCGCCGGCATCCATGCGACGGCGCAACTCTTGATACAAGGGCATGTGGAGCACCGTGGTAGCGTCCATAAGGACCACGTTGTGCTCGGCGGCAATGGCACGGGCCTCATCGAGTTCAGCGGAATTGAGGGTAATGGCCTTTTCGCAGAGCACGTGCTTGCCGGCTGCCAGGGCAGCGCGCAGATAGGTGATATGAGTGTTGTGCGGGGTAGTGATGTAGACGGCGTCGATGTCAGGATCGGCGTAGAGGTCCTCAACCGTGTCGTAGACCTTCTCGATGCCATACTGATCGGCAAAAGCCTGAGCCTTGGACAGCGTGCGGTTGGCAACGCCCGCAAGCTTGCGGCCGGCAAGAGCAAGGGACTGAGCCATCTGGTTGGCGATAACGCCGCAACCGATCACGGCCCAACGGAGCTCGGGAGCCGTAAAAATATCGTCGGGGAACGGCTTGTCCTGGACCGAAGCGAACGCTGCTTTGGCGGCTGCCGCGGCGTCGAGCGGAGCCTGCTTGGAATCTACCATCATGTGCCTCCTGTGTCATAGAACGACTTGCATTTCTGACAGCTCTATATTCGCACAAACACGCGCGTCTATGCGCGTTTTTGCGTATCTCACCGCTAAACGGTCATTTTTGCCCCGTAAACGGCGCATATATACGCGGCATTGCGCAATAGAACGCAAGAGAACGCGCACAGACACGCAAGCATGCAATTTACAGAGCACGACGCGCGACCGATATTGGCTCTTAGGCGGATAAGAATCTATGCTTGATGCATCCAGTAGGTTGATCCCCGATACATCTCAGGCCGGAAGATTTATACAGGAGATATCGGTCGAAAGGACTCTAGGAATGCCATTAAGATCGCCCTGCCCGCGAAGGACCTTCCCCAACGGCTACCCCACTCATTTAAGTCTGTCCCCAATGAGTGCAATGAGTAGGGATAGAAAAAGGCCCGGGTGCCGTGGGGCATCCGGGCCTTTGCTAGCAACTTGATGTTGCGGGCAGCTTAGAACTTGTGGCCGCACTTCTTGCAGACGCGCAGCTTGTTCTTGCCGTCCTTCTCGTGACCGACGCGGGTAACCTTACCGCACTCGGGGCAGACGAGATTGACGTTGGAGGCATCGATGGGAGCCTCCTGCGAAACGATGCCGCCCTGCTGGTTGGCAGCGTTGGGCTTGACGGCCTTCTTGACGACCGAAACGCCCTCGACAACGACCTTGTTCTCGGCGGGGAGAGCACGCAGGATAACGCCCTGCTTGCCGCGATCCTTACCAGAGAGAACCTGGACCTTATCGCCCTTCTTGATATACATATATCTCCCCTAACTACAGGGTCTCGGGAGCGAGCGAGACGATCTTCATGTACTTCTTGTCACGAAGCTCGCGAGCGACGGGCCCGAAGATACGGGTGCCGACGGGCGAACCATCGTTGTTGATGACAACGCAGGCGTTCTCATCAAAGCGAATGTAGGAGCCATCCTTGCGGCGGATCTCCTTAACGGTGCGAACGACGACGCAACGGACAACGTCCTTCTTCTTGACGTTGGCGCCAGGGGTAGCCTCCTGGACAGCACCGATGAACACATCGCCGATGCCTGCATAACGACGCTTGGAACCGCCAAGCACCTTGATGCAGCGAATCTTGCGAGCGCCGGAGTTGTCGGCGACGTTCAGCATGGTTTGCATCTGAATCATGGTAGATGTTCCTCCGAACTAAGAACCGAAGAGAGGTGCGCAGCCTGTATACGGCCTGTGGTATGCAAGCCAGGCATACGCACATCTTCGGAAACGTACAAGTCGTAAGAGCGACTGCTTATTTAGCGCGCTCGACGACCTCGATGAGGCGCCAACGCTTCATCTTGGACATAGGACGGGTCTCCATAACGCGGACGGTGTCGCCCACGCCAGCCGTGCACTCCTCGTCGTGAGCGTGCAGCTTCTTGGAGCTGGTCATCATCTTGCCGTACTTGGGGTGACGCTTGCGCTCGGTGATGGTGACAACGATGGTCTTGGCACCGGAGACGGAGGTAACGACACCCGTACGGACCTTACGCGAGTTACGCGAATCAGTCATGTTCTCTCCTTAGGTCCTACTCGGCGACAGCGGACTTCTCCGCTGCGATCTCGCGGGCGCGCTGCTCCGTGAGGACGCGAGCGATGTCCTTCTTCACGGTGTTGACGCGAGCGGTGTTGTCCAACTGGCTGGTGGCCATCTGGAAACGAAGGTTAAAGAGCTCGGCGCGCATTTCCTTCAGCTTCTCAACGAGCTGAGCGTCCGAGAGCTCACGAATCTCTGCGGGCTTCATTAGTTCTCCTCCTTGGCGGCGGCGGCGTCCTCAGCAGCCCACTTGGCCTCGAGAGCGGCCTCCTCAGCCATCTCCTTCTCGATGCGCTGCTCAGCGTTCTTAGCAGCAACAATCTTGGTCTTGATGGGAAGCTTGTGCTGTGCAAGACGCAGAGCCTCGCGAGCGACCTCCTCGGGCACGCCCTTGACCTCGAACATGATGCGGCCGGGCTTGACGACGGCCACCCACTCCTCGGGGTTACCCTTACCAGAACCCATGCGAGTCTCGGCAGGCTTCTTGGTGATGGGCTTATCGGGGAAGATCGTGATGTAGACACGACCGCCACGCTTCATGTAGCGGGTCATGGCAATACGAGCGGCCTCGATCTGACGGTTGGTGATCCAATGGGCCTCGAGAGCCTGGATACCAAACTCGCCGAAATGCAGCTCGGTATTACCCTTGGCCTGGCCCTTCATGGAGCCACGCTGCACCTTGCGGTGAAGAATACGCTTAGGGGCAAGCACTACTGACCCCTCCTCTCGGAGTTACGACGACGAGGACGGGAAGAGCCCTCGAGTGCAGGGTTGGGAACAGGCTGGCCCGGGAGCTTCTCGCCCAGGTAGATCCAGACCTTCACGCCGCAAGCGCCCATGGTGGTGCTGGCGACAGCCGTGCCGTAGTCGATCTTGGCACGGAGGGTGTGCAGAGGCACACGACCCTCACGGTACCACTCACGACGGCCCATCTCGGCACCGCCGAGACGACCGGAGCACTGGATACGGATGCCCTTAGCGCCGGCCTTGCGGGCGGACTGGACAGCCTTGCGCATAGCGCGACGGAAGGCAACGCGGCCCTCGAGCTGCTCAGCGATAGACTGAGCAACGAGGTTGGCGTCGAGCTCGGGGCGCTTGATCTCGACAACGTCGACGGAGAGCTGGCCCTTGGAGACGCCAGCGACCTTCTCGAGCTCGGTGCGGAGGGTATCGATCTCGGCACCCTTCTTACCGATGACAACGCCGGGGCGAGCGGTGAGGATGATGACCTTCACCTTGTCGCCAGCGCGCTCGATCTCGACGCGGGAGACAGCTGCGCGGGAAAGACGCTTCTCGAGGTACTTGCGGATCTCGAGATCGTTACCGAGGGTCTTAGCGTAATCCTTCTCTGCGAACCAGCGGGAGCGCCAGTTCTCGGTGATGCCAAGACGGAAGCCGGTGGGGTAGACTTTCTGACCCATACAGCTTTACGCCTCCTTTCGAGGAGCAACGACGACGGTGATGTGGGAAGTACGCTTCAGAATGCGAGAAGCGGAACCCTTGGCGCGGGGACGGATGCGCTTAAGCGTCGGACCCTCGTCAACATAGGCAGCGGCGACAACCAGGTTGTCGGCACGCAGACCGTTGTTGTTCTCGGCGTTCGCAACGGCGGAACGGAGAACCTTCTCGACATCCACGGCGACGGCGCGGTCGCAGAAGTGGAGGATGTCGAAGGCCTGAGCGACAGGCTTGCGGCGGATCAGATCGACCACCAGGCGGGCCTTGCTGGGGGAAACACGCACGTACTTAGCGACGGCGCGAACCTCGGTGGCCTCAGTTTCAATAGACTTAGTTGCCATTTACGGTTAACCCCCTATTTGGCCTTGTGGCCACGGAACGTACGAGTCGGCGCGAACTCGCCGAGCTTGTGACCAACCATGGACTCGGTAACATACACGGGCACATGCTTGCGGCCGTCGTGGACGGCGATGGTGTGACCAACCATCTCGGGGAAGATGGTGGACGCGCGGGACCAGGTCTTCACGACGTCCTTCTTGCCAGCCTCGTTCATCGCGGTGATACGCGAGAGAAGGCGAGTCTCCACGAACGGGCCCTTTTTGAGACTTCTGCTCATAAGTGCTTTCTCCTAAAACTCGGTATCCGAAATTACTTCTTACGGCGACGAATGATGTGCTGGTTCGAGACCTTCTTCTTCTTGCGCGTACGAAGGCCCTTCGTCGGCTTACCCCAGGGGGTAACAGAGGGACGACCAGAGGTGTGGTTCTTGCCCTCGCCACCGCCGTGCGGGTGGTCGACAGGGTTCATGACGGTACCGCGGACGGTCGGGCGCACGTTCATGTGACGCTTACGGCCGGCCTTGCCGATGACGATGTTGGCGTGATCGGCGTTGCCGACCTCACCGACGGTGGCGCGGCAGGTAACGAGGATGCGGCGCATCTCGGAGGAAGGCATACGGACGATAGCGTACTTGCCCTCCTTACCCATCAGCTGGCAGGAGTTACCGGCGGAACGGGCGATAGCAGCGCCCTTGCCCGGCTGGAACTCGACGGCGTGGATGAGCGTACCGACGGGGATGTCGGCGAGGGGCAGAGCGTTGCCCGGCTTGATGTCGGCGTCAGAACCGGACATGATGGTCTGACCGACCTCGAGGCCCTTGGGGGCCAGGATGTAGCGCTTCTCACCGTCAGCGTAGTGCAGCAGAGCGATGCGAGCGGAACGGTTCGGATCGTACTCGATCGTGGCAACCTTGGCGGGCACGCCGTCCTTGTTGCGCTTGAAGTCGATCACGCGGTAACGACGCTTCACGCCGCCGCCCTGGTGGCGGGTGGTGATGCGGCCGTTGTTGTTACGACCGGCCTTCTTGGGCAGGGGCTCGAGAAGAGACTTCTCGGGCTTGGTGCAGGTGATCTCAGAGAAATCGGAGATCGTCTGCCAACGCCTACCAGCGGAGGTCGGCTTAAGGTGCTTTACAGCCATTACAATCCCTTTCAATAGGAATCCGTTAGCCATCGCAGACAGGGATTCGAGGTTCTGCCTCGGGTGCGATGACACCGGACGTATACACGGTTCCGGGCGTGTCCATTTTATACGCCCAAAACCTTGAGCTCTCGCCTCCCCTATTTGGGAGGCATGAGCTCACTCAACAGCAGCGAGTCTTAGGCCTGGTTGCCAAAGACCTCGATGGTGTCGCCCTCGGCCAGCGTGACGATGGCCTTCTTCCAAGAACGGGTCTTGCCGGCGACATAGCGCACGCGCTTGGTCTTGGGCTTGACCGTCAGGGTGTTCACGCGAACGACCTTGACGCCGAAGATCTCCTCGACAGCGTCCTTGATCTGATACTTGTTAGCATCCTTGGCGACCTCGAACGTGTACTTGTTCAGCTCCATGCCGGAGAAGGAACGCTCGGACACGATCGGACGGATGATGATCTCGTGGGCGGTCATTTATGCAAGCACCTCCCCGAAGTGAGCGGCGATGTCGGCGGGCATCAGCACAGCGTTGTTGTTGACGAGATCGTAGGTGTTGGCCTCGTCGGCAGTGATGATGAACGTCTTGGGAATGTTGCGGAACGACAGGTAGGCGTTGACGTCCTCATCGCGAACGATGATGGTCAGACGCTTGCCCTCAAGGCCGAGAGCCTTGAGCATGGCGACGGCAGCCTTGGTGGAAGGCTTCTCGAAGCCGTAGTCGTCGACGAGCACGAGCTCGCCATCGGCCAGCTTGGCGGACAGCGCGGAGCGCATAGCCAGCTTGACCTCCTTGTTGTTCATACGCTTAGCGTAGGAACGGGGCTTGGGGGCGAAGACAACGCCACCGTGACGCCACTGGGCAGCACGGATGGAACCCTGGCGGGCACGGCCGGTGCCCTTCTGACGCCAAGGCTTCTTGCCGCCACCGGAAACCTCAGAGCGACCCTTAGCAGACTGGGTGCCCTGACGCCAAGAGGCCATCTGGCACTTGACGATGTGGTGCATAACGTGGATGTTCGGCTCGATGCCGTACACCTCAGCGGCGAGCTCGGCCTCGGCGACCTTCTTGCCCTCGCTGTTCTTTACTTCAAACTTTGCCATTTAAGTGTTCTCCTTGGTATGACGCTGGGCTAAATGGGCTGGGCCCTTAGGCCATACGGATGGCGACGAGACCATTCTTGGCACCCGGGACAGCGCCCTTGACCAAGATGAGGTTCTGCTCGGCATCGATGCGGACAACGGAAAGGTTCTTGACGGTAACGCGCTCGTTACCCATGTGACCGGCCATCTTGACGCCCTTGAGGACGCGCGCAGGATAGGCGCACTGACCGATAGAACCGGGGTGACGCTGGAAGTGAGAACCATGCGTCATAGGACCGCGGCGCTGACCCCAGCGCTTGATGCGACCCTGGAAGCCCTTACCCTTGGAGGTACCGATGACGTCGACCTTCTCGACATCAGCGAAATCAGCGACGGTGACGACCTCGCCGACCTTGTGCTCCTCGCCGTTCTCGACGCGGACCTCACGAAGGAAGCGGACAGGCTCGACGCCAGCCTTGGCGAAGTGACCAGCCATGGGCTTGTTCACGTTCTTGGCCTTGATGTCGCCGAAACCGATCTGGACGGCGTCATAGCCGTCGGTTGCCTGAGTTTTAACCTGCGAGACAGCGCAGGGGCCAGCCTGGATGACCGTGACGGGAACGACGTTATCGTCCTCGTCCCAAACCTGGGTCATGCCAATCTTGCGGCCGAGAATCATGCTGATCAAGATATGATCCCAACTCTCGCGTGGTCTTGGGACAATGCGTACACCACCGAGCGTACGCCCCTAGAGGACCACTACTTACACGACGTGCTCCCCAGCCTTGTATTGCGTCCGGACTACCTGACAACCCTATTAAGCAGGCATTTTGTCCAGCCAGAATACTCCCCTGGTTACACACAGCTGTTTAGTATACACGGCTGCGGGCGTATCCATCGAGATTCATATTTCACTCACATTGTTTACGCAGGTAAAGTGCGTGGAGTCACCTGGGCTTGGCAGAGGGCCGGCGAAATATATTAAGTTTGCTGCTCTACAGTCCTGCGCAAGACGGAAAGCACATTAAGTGCTTTCCTTTGCGTGCGGAACTCGCGACAAACTTAATATATTTCGCCGGCCCTCTGCCAAGCTCGGGGGACGATACGTTGATGTCTGCTTAACTCTGCTCGCTCGGCTAAATACTTTGTTGGGGATCTACGATTTGCTGGAGGGTGAACTTGCATTGGGGCGGTTCGCCCTCTTCTTCATGCTTTTCCTCATCGAAATCGAAAATCATGATGGCGCAGTTGGGGAGTTTTGTTGGGAGCCCGAAGCCCTCTGGGGCTGCAGCCTTGATGAATTGGCGGCTGGCGCTGCCGTGGCTTACTGCTAGGAGGGTTTCGGTGTCCTTAGCGCCCATGAGATTGGTGAGGGTGCCTACCATGCGCTCCTGCAGGGCATGGCTTCCTTCTCCGCCAAATGGGATCAGGTCCTCGCCGGGGTCCCAGACGTCGGTGGGAAGGGCATCGTGGGGGCCTTCTTCGAAGGTGCCGTAGCTGCGCTCGATGATGCCTTCGCAGGGCTCGACTGCTGTGTCCGGGCCGAGGAGCTCGCATGCGACGAGCTGAGCCGTGTCCATGGCTCGGCCTAAGGGCGAAGAGACCACTTTGTCGGGGACGACGCCGTGGGCTTTGAGCCATGCGGCTGCCATTCCCGCTTGCTTGCGGCCCAGATCGGTCAACGGAGAATCGCAGCGGCCCTGGACGAGCTTTTTAACGTTGAATTCTGTCTGACCGTGGCGGAGTAGATATAGACGCTTCATGCTCTCCCCTTCTGTATAACTTGCTTTGCTGGCACAGCCCTACTCGTGGGTATGGCCTACGTAGTCTTCGTCGATCGTGATCTTGGCAATCGACTTGGGATATTCGGATTCGACACGTTTCGCCAACGCGCGCTTTAGGTCCTCGGCGTTCATCGTCAAATCCGAGGGTCGCACGCAGTCAAAGATCACGTTGGTGTGCGTAGGACCCGGCACACAGCGTAGGTCGTGAACCGAAAGGCGGTTATCGATCTGTTGGGCCATGGCGTTGATGCGCAAGCGCATGCTCGCCACCTTGGGGTCGTCGGTCACGATGGGGTCGTAGTGGAGCGTGACGATCATGCCGTCTTCGTTCCTAAATGCCTGCTCAATATTGTCGAGCGTGTCGTGGCTTTCCAGCGGGTCGGCTTCTGCCGCCATTTCGGCGTGGGCGCTTGCGAACTTTCTGCCCGGACCGTAATCGTGAACCATGAGGTCATGAACGCCCAAAACGCCGGGGTAGCTCATGATCTTG
>CAKUHM010000050.1 GCA_934655835.1 uncultured Collinsella sp.
AGCGGCGAGACGCTGCGCTGCGTCATCATCCCCAAGCTGCCGTTCTCGAGCCCCACGGACCCGCTCTCGTGCGAGCGTAATTTGCGCGAAGATCGCGCTTGGGCGCGCTATTCGCTGCCCGAGGCCGTGCTCGAGGTCAAACAAGCCGCCGGCCGCCTCATTCGCTCGTCGACCGATTGCGGCGTGCTCATCTTGGCCGACCCGCGCCTGGTGACGAAGGGCTATGGCAAGAAGTTTTTAACTTCGCTGCCCACGAGTTCCTATCAGCGAATTGAATCGGCGCAGATCGGTCACTATCTGCAGTTGTGGCGCCAGGCGCACGAACGGCGCCGCTAGAGCGGGCAGGCTAAGGTCTTCGCCATATCGCATAGACGCTTCGACAGGGCGGGGTCATCCAGAATGCGGATGGCTCCGCCCGCTGCTATTACCTGACTGAACAGCCAGCGCTCGGAGCTGTAGCGCACGATTACCGTCGCCGCACCTGTCCCATTAGGCTCGATCGACATAATGCCTGCCCAGCCCAGACGCTCTGCCATGTCGAGCGGCATGAGGAGCCTTGTGCCCTGCTCCGCTTGCGAGAGGGAGTCGTGGAGGGATGCGGCCGAAGGCGTGTGGCGTTCGACGGAATCCTCGGTGAGGGAAAGATCTTCGATTTTGTCCATGCGGTAGGAACGTTGCCCATCAACTTCGATATCCCAGGCAATCAGGTAGGTCTGGTCACCATGCGTCGCGATGCGCAAGGGGTCGATGAGACGCTCGCGCGACTGTGCGTCGTCCATCGAACGATAGGTGATGCGGCAGCGAACGCCGTCCTGAATGGCGCTGCTGAGCTGCTGCCAGTGCGATCCGCGGACGACGGTGTCGACGACGCGCTGATTGTAGCCGAGCTCTTCAGGAAGAAGTGCCCGTCGAATTCGCGCCGCCGTTCGAGGCTCAATCCCCAGCGATTCGAGTTCGTGATTGAGCACGGCGCCTTCGGCGGCACTCAGGCGTAGCGGCAGCACGCGTCCCGCATCGCCGGTAAGGGATATGTGTTCGCCGTTGCGCTCGCAGATAATGCGGGCGCCCGACTCGCGATCAGCGAGGGTCGAGACAATATCGAGGATCTCGTCCAGCGAGGTTCCGGAAATGTCAAAGCGGCTGCAAATCTCATTTTTCGTCAGTCCCGCGCTCCCGGCGGCGTAGAGGGCTTCCATGATGTCGATGGCACGCGAGAGTCTCTGCTCGCTGGTGAGTTTACGCGCGGGCATGCTCATGCACCGTCCTTTCGATGAGGCGGTTCCACGCCAGTTTGAGTGCGTCGGGGGCAACGGGTCTCATGCCGTCCATGGCATGGGCCATGCAGAATGAGGCGGCCGCGTCAAAGTCGCGCACGTCAACGGTCCAGGTCCATCCTTCTTCGCTGCGTGCAAGATTGCCTCGTCCACGCGTGAGGCCGCTGACCATATCGGCTTGCGACTCACGCGCGAACGAGAACGTTGCCGCAACGGGCGGGCGGTCGGCAAAATCGAACTCAAAGAACAGGTAATCGTTGAGATTGAAGTCTGCGGGAATGGCGTATGCCCTTGAGGGACGCCAAGCGCGGACGATGCGGTCGCAGCGGAACGTTCTGATGTTGTCGGTGGCATTGTCCAAGCCGCAGAAATACGCCGTGCCATCGTGCTCGAACATACCGTAGACGCAGACGGTGCGCTCTTTCTGCTCGCCGCGACCGTTCTGATACAAAAAGTGCAGTGCGCAGCGCTCGGCAAAGGCGCTCCAAACCGCATCGACGGTGGGAGAGCGGCTGATTGTCGCCTCGTCCGCCGTCGTCCTGCCGGTGAGGTAGGCAATTTTGGAGCGAATATCGGTAAGCGGCGCTGCAAAGGTGGAAGAGCCGGCCGCTAGCGTCTGGTCGATGGCGTTGAGTAGGATGTCGGCGTCGTCTGCGGTGATGAGGCCACCTGCTGCAAACGTGTGCTCGCGGTCGATTGTCCACGAGCTTTCCTCGGTCTCCTGCGCACCGGCGGGGCGAACCTCTTTGATTACGATGCCGCGTTCGAGCAGTTTGTCGCGATCGCGACGAAATTTGCGCTTATCCGAGTCGATGTTGCCCGAGCCATACCCCAAATCGGAATCCAAGACGATTTGCTCGGTCGTCAACGGCTCGGGAGAGCTGTTGAGTACAAAGAAAAGATTGAGGATGCGCTGGGCCGTTTTATCGAAACTGGGCCCCGGCGTTCCCTTTTTGTTACTAGCGGTCGTGTCGCTTGCCGTCATAGAGTCCTCGCATGGGAAGGTGGTTTGCTGCCATGATTTTAGTCCGATATGGAGATTAGGCTATATCCTTGTCCGGTCGGGGCGTTAAGATGGCCCGAATTCGGTCGTTTGCGCTCGCTCGGGGTATACTTTCGACTATATACGGTTCTAATGTGCATGCATTGGGCCTATTTGTCGGATTATGGATGTGGAGCGCACATGGCGAACACCCAGAACTATATCAACCACCTGCTGCAGAACACCGGCATCACGCCGGCATGCAGCGAAGAAGAGCGCTTGGCTGCCGAGGATATCGCTCAGATTTTCCGCAACCACGGCTTTGATCCCGAGGTGCAGGAGTTTAATGCCCCGGCGCCCAGTAGGTTGGCATTTGCCGTTACCGGTATTCTTGCGTTTGCCGGCGCCCTGCTGATGGGCATCGGCGGCGGCATCGGCTTGGTCGGCACCTTGCTGGCCATTGTCGGCGCCGTTCTTTACGTGCTCGAGCGCACGGGCCACCCCGTGGTTTCGCGCCTGGGCAAGACGGGCGTGAGCCAAAATGTCATCGCCTACCACAAGGCCTCGGGCCCGCTCGCGTCTCCGCGCAACCGCCCGGTGGTCGTTGTCGCACACTACGACTCTCCCCGTGCTGAGTTGCTCGCCCGCGAGCCCTATGCTTCTTATCGTGCGCTCATCGCCAAGCTGCTGCCCGTTGCCACGGTTGCCCCTGCTGCCGTGGCCATCTTGCGTATCCTGCCGCTCCCCGGCGCGCTCAAGGTTCTGCTGTGGATTGTCGCGATCCTCGCTTCCCTCGTTGCGCTCGCCAACGCGGCAAACATCATTTCTAACCGCTACATTCTTCCCTATACGTCCGGCGCGGTGTGCAACAAGTCTTCTGTCGCCGCTATGCTCGGCGTTATGGACAACGTTGCTCCCTTCCAGGGCGAAAACGAGTTTCCCGACGATGTTCCGTTCGATACCTATTTTGGGGAGCAGAAGCGTCGTGCCGAGGAGATGGCGCGCGCAGCAGCGGAGTATGCCGCGGCCCAACAGCAAAACGACTACGGCAACACCATCGAGTATGAAGAGCCTACCTACGCCGAGGACGAGTTCGGTCAGCCGATTGCTCCCAACGCTCAGACCGAGCCCGAACAGGGCGAGGCTTTCGACGAACAGATCGAGGGCTTTGAGGGTGCGTCTGCCGACGAGACGCTGATTGGCGCCATCGTGCCCGAGGATCAGAATCAGGCTGTCCAGGCCGAAGAGTTCAATGACGAGGTTCCCACTGCCGAGCCGGCGGAGGAGCCTGTCGCGGCCGAGCCCGAGCCCAAGCTCTATCGCAATGCCGCCGGCAACATCCGCTTTGGTTCGGATGCCATCCGTGCGCTCGGAATGCTTCCCGAATCCTGCACGCTCGATTATGAGGAGGGCGAGGAGCCGACGTTTGAGCCCGAGCCTGCGCCTGTTGTCACCGTGGATGATGAGTCTGCCGCGGTTACCGCTGCCGTTGCCGAGCCCGAGGCGGTGTCCGCGATCGATCCCGCGGCAGGACTGGACATTTTGGCTCCCGCCGCGCCGGCGCAAGACGTTGCGGACGAGTCTGACGACGATTACGCTGAACAGCCGAGGCGCGTGTCTTACGAGAGCGATACTGATTTCTCGGCCGAGATTCCCGCAGCAACGCCCCATGCCGATATTGCATCCGCGTTCTCTTCGATTGGCGCCAGCGCTTCCAACTTCTTTAAGGGTGCGCTTGCAAAGGGCAAGAAATTTGTCGACGATTTCGAGGGGAAGCGCGCTGCCGCACGCGAGGCTGCCGAGCAGGAGGCTATCGCTCAGCAGCAGGCAGCCGTTGCGGCGCGTGAGCTCGCGGCGCAAGAGTTCGAGCAGAACGAGGCTATGCAGCCCGTGTCTGTCGACGCCGCCGAAGCTGCAACGTCCTTTGAGGCTCAGCAGCACGTCGATAGCACCATGTCGTTTGATGCCGCGCAGTTCGATTCCACGATAACGTTTGAAAAGCAAGGCACCGCGATTGCCGAGCCCCTTCCTGTTTCCGATGAGCAGGGCGACGCGGCAGACGATGACGAGCCTATTGATGCTGCCGAAATCCAAGATGCCGCCGAGGACGAGGCCGTCGAGGCCAACCCTGACGAAGAGCAATACGCGGCAGCCGAGCAAGATGATTCGGCCGAGGCCGAGCAGGAGGAAGTGCCTGCGGTTTCCGAGGCTTCCGAGACAGATGAGTCGAGGCCTTACTCCACGCAGATTTTCACCATGCCGGCCCCGAGTGGTTCCGGTGCCACGGTTGCCGATATTGCTCCCACCCAGGACGAAACGGTCGATTCCCTTATGGCCCAGATTTCCTCCCAGGCATCACCGCGTCCGCAGATGAATGTTCCCGATCCGGCGTCGGCTCCGTCGCCCGCGCCTTCCTCGTCTCCGCTGGCTTCAGTCCCCGATCCGTCGCTGCCGTCGATGAAGCAGGCAAACGTTGCGTCTCGTACGTCGCTGTTCGACCTTCCCGACCCCTCTGCACAGGTCAACGACCCCTTTGCTACCGCCCAGGGTCCCGAGCCCACATCGGCACCCGTTGCGCCTCCTATGCCCGTTGCGTCGGACGCTCAGCCGATCGAGACCATTTCGGCTCCCGCCCCGGCGGCACCCAAGCCTCGCAAGCGCGGCCTGGGCGGCCTGTTCGGTCGCAAAAAGAAAAACGAACAGGACAGCATGAGTGATTGGCTGGGCGTCGAAGACGATTACGATGCCAAGAAGTCCGGTCGCGGCATCGGTTCGTGGGATAATTTCGAGGACGATAACGATGGCTGGAAGGGCGGCGCTACGTCTTCCGACGGCGCTTCTTCCGAAGATATGCTCTCGGCTGTCGCCTCTATGGGCGATGATGAGCTGCTCGGTCACGATATCTGGTTTGTGGCAACGGGCGCCTCGGATTGTGATGGCGCCGGCATGAAGGCCTTCTTGGCTTCGCATCGCGATAAGCTCCGCGGCGTCTTCTTCATCAATCTTGAATCCGTCGGCGCCGGTAGGCTTTCGGTGGTGACGGTTGAGGGCGAACAGCAGCTGCTCAAGGGCGATCGCCGCATCATGAATCTGGTCAGCAAGGTGTGCAAGTCGTTCCATGTCGATTGTGGCGCGCTCGAGATGCCCTATGCCAAGACCGATGCCTATGCCGCGCTCGAGGCGAGCCGCCGAGCCCTCACCATCGCCGGCGTGGACGGCACACGTCTGGCTTGCGCTCGTACCGAGGACGACCTGCCCCACAATGTCAATCCGACGAACATTGCCACGGTATCCGAGGTCGTGACCGAGGTTATCCGCCGTTCGTAGACGGAGCTCTAAGGAGTCAACGTGTTTTCGTATATTAAGCGCCATTGGCCTGTCTACGTGATTTTGACCTTGATCGCCATTGCGTTAGGATTTGGGGCGGCCTACATCGTGGGCGCGAAGGGCTCGACCCCCGCCTCTGCAATCAGCGAAGAGGTGGAGCAAGAACAGAGCACGGGTGCCGATGGGATTCCTGAGTCCGAGCAGGCAATCGTTGATGGTGGATCTTCGTCTGCAGAGTAGATACGGCGATTTAAATGATTGAAAGCGGGCGAGCTGGGGGACTGGCTCGCCCGCTTTTTCATCGCGCTAGCGCTTCTTTGGGATCGACCTAAGGCGAGCGAACCATAGGGCTGCGGTACCTGAGGTCAGGAGCGCGGTGATGCAAGCGGCGATGGGAACTGATCCTGTTGCCGGTAGGTCCTGCGGTAGGGTACAGCGTTGAATGACACGGTCCTCGTCATGTGACTCAAGTTTATCGCCGCCGCCGTTGCGGCAAAGATCGACGCGCGCGCTGTTGGTGAGTGCAGTTTGGGGCGTATAAGCCGACGTTGCCTGCATGTGCACGACTGCACCCCGAGCGTCTGTACCAAGGATTGCTTTGGCATCGTCAAGGTCGTCGTGCTCATCTTTGAGATCATCGCGGGTCCAAGAATCCGTATCGCTTCGAGTCGTAAAGTCGGCGGCTACCGCACCGTATTCAATGCGAATGCCCGTCACGACGGTATTGGATGCAAGGCCGAGTTCTTTCGCCTCGAGTGTGGCGGATTCCGTGGTCGAGACATCCGCCTTCCAGAGGTGCCAGCCGTCGTAATCGACGAGGCGGCAATCTTCACCCAGACTCTCTTTTACTTCGTCGGACTCAAGCCAAGGATTTTCGTGCCCATCGTCAAGCGTCGCGTTTGCCGGCTCATCGACGTCTGTCGAGTCCAGCGGCGTCGTGCGATACCACACGTTGCACAGACCGTTGAGGTCGCCGATGGCGACGGGGGTTTCGATTGAGACGAATCTCGCCGTGCCGTCTTTGGCGCACTCAAGATCATCGGTAACCGTAAACTCATCAACCCAAGTAGCGGAATCGTTTCGAGCATCGATGGTATAGGAGAAAAGCCCATCCGTATTGGTTTGCATCGCGGCGCGGTTTTTTCCATCGCCGTTAGCCAACAGACCCTTCCCGATAGGTTGGACAAGTTCCTGACGCTTGTCGACCTGTCCTTTGATCTCGATGGGCGCATCCTTCATCGCGACGGATTGGACTTCTCCCGTATCCTTTATTTCAAACGTTATCTCCTCGGCAAGGTCATAGGTCCGCGGAGACATCGTTTCGCGCAACGAGTAGGTGCCGGGTGCAAGATGTTCGATGCGGTGCGGCTTGTCGGATGAGGTCCAGGAGTCTATTTCGGTTTTATCGGGACCATATAAGGTGAGCTGTGCGCCTTTCACTTCCTGCTCTCCGCTTGCATCGACCTTGGAGATGTCAACCTTGGTGTAATCGTCGGATACGTTAAGCCGCGCTTCCACAACGGGTGTTTTCTGGTCGGCATAGGTAAGGTCGACGATATGGTGCGTCCGGTCGAGTAAGAAGCCGGTCGGCGCTTGAGTCTCGACAACCTCGTAGCGTGCGGTGCCAGATCCCAGCGGGAGGTCGTCCGCGCGTGCTTCTCCAATTTCATCCGTCGTGACGGTAGCGACAGTCTCACCGTCGAGCGCGGCAATGCTACCGTCGGGGTGCACGATATCACCTGAGGCACGGATCTCAAAGATGGCGCCCGCGAGGCTGCTGCCATCTACGGCATCGGTTTTAACGATCCTGATGTTTCCGATCGCGGCGTGGTCATAATACGAGGCGATTGCAACGGGCGTTAGGTTCATGTCGGCGGGTATGTTTACCTCGATCTCTTCACCGACAAGATAGGGCGCTTTGGCCGAGGTTTCGCGTACATAATAGGTGCCCGGCACGAGCGATTCGGGCAGTGTGACGGTCCCGGTCGCATCAGTCGTAAAGGTGTCCATTACGTTATGTGCTGGATACCAGCAAGTTTGTGAGACAGGTTTGTGATTGCTGTCGAGTAGTTGGAAGGTGAATCCGGCTAGTGGAACAGAAGCGCCTGTTTGGGCATCGCGTTTTACAATTTGGAGATGCGTCGACAGAGCGTGGTTGTCCACGATATATTGAAGCTCGGCGCCGTCGGAAATCTGATTGGCCCCGACGGTCCATTCCCCTGCACGTTTAAAACCCTCGGGGACGGTTTCCGGAACCTCGCGAACGGTGTAGCCGGCGCGGTCGTATGGGATGGCTCCGTGGACACCGGCGGGTCGCTTGCCTGCGCCGAACCATGCTTCTGACTGATCTTTGGTGGAGGCAAAGCCATAGATGTTTGTGGTCAGTGTGCCAACAACCTGCTGAGAGCTGTTGCTGACAACCTCAAAGACAACACCTCCTGCCGGCTGCTCCAGGCCGGATTGATCGCTATTGCCGTAGTCCTTGAATTTGGAAATCTCAAGGTCAAACGCAATGGGGATATCGGAAACGCGCGATTCGATCTCGACCACGCCTGAATCACCGAGCTGGTCGGCTCCAACGGTATAGGACCAGCTGTCGTTGGCTGGTAGGTAGCCCTCGGGGGCTTTTGATTCGTAGATGGCAAAGGTTCCCAGGGGGACATCGGTAAGGGTAGCTCGACCGCTTTCATCGGTCCTGAGAGTTTGTGTCCATCCAGGGGTTGATTGCGATACGCACACGAATTCTGCTCCTGCGAGCGAAGCCCCAACTTGGGGGCCTGCATTCGTTGCGGCGTCGAGCTTTACAATGCGCAAGGTAATGGTGCCGGGCTGTTCATCAATGGTGACGTATCCGCCGTTATCCGTCGTGGTAAAGGCAATGCGATCGTGCAGGGGGATATAACCAGCTGGCGCTGTTGTCTCAACTAGGTAGTATGCCGTGTTGGGTAGGAGTGTTGCCTGCGCTCGACCGTTGCTGTCCATCTGGACGGTGGCGACACGCGCGCCGCTGGCGCTCTCAAAAACATCGAATGTTGCCCCGTCAAACTGATAAGTATTGTTTCCGCTGGTAATGACGGTGTTCGCGGACTGTTTTTGGAAAGAAACGGAGACAGATGGCAGTACGTAGAGCATGT
>CAKUHM010000051.1 GCA_934655835.1 uncultured Collinsella sp.
CATGACGGGACAGACCACCTCGCCCTTCGAGGTGCAAACCTCCATGCTCGTCTCACTTCCCCGCGATGAAGGCGGCCTGGGCATCCATATCGCAAACAACGTCCGCATCCCGCTCAGCGAGGCCGCGCGTTCGCTGTATGACAAAACCTGTTGCTATGCCGATATCCTCATCGAGAGCGCTACCGACAGCATGGGCGTCATCCTGGAATGCCAGGGCCGCTCCGCTCATGACAACGAAGCCGCAAGCCTCTCCGATGCCGAGCGCACCACCGCCCTCACAAGCATGGGCTACGACGTTATCCAGATCACCTACGATCAAATCAAAGACACGAAGAGCTTTAACAACATCGCTGAGCTCATCTACAAAAAGGCAAGACTCCCCTACGCGCCGAAGACCAAACAGGAGCACACCGTCGAAGATGCCCTTCGACGGGAGCTGCTGGTTGATTGGGATGAGCTGTTCGCCGTCAAGCCGGCCAGTTAGCAGCTGGCGATCAGGGGCGCCGCAGGGACGCCGGAGGCATCAACGCGCTCGGCAAAGCCAGCCTCAGTCAACTCGATGACCTCAGCAAACGTTGTATCGAAGAACTCCTCGGTTAGCAGGCGATACGGCGGATGATCGGGCTCGCCGGGGTTTTCGCGTACAATCTCGTGCATGACGCCGATAGTCTTGAGCACATACTCCTTATGGATGGGATACTGCCCAAAACGCGTCGCCGCAGTATACAGGCGATCGGTCGCGCGCGGAATCGAAACAATGCCGAGCGTCTTACCAAACCAGTCAAAGTCACCTTGCTTTTTAATACGGAATTCCTCGCACGGCTTGCCGCCGTGCGCCTCCAGGTACTGATTCACGCGCGTATTCCATACGGTATCGGCCACCAGATGCGACCAGACGCCCAGCGTTAAATCGAGCAACGACTGTGCCACGTCCTCGGATGCCAGCGAAAACTCGCCGGCATCCGGCCCGGCAACCGGCTCGGCATCCTTATAGCGCTGAGGATAGTGCACGCGATTCAGCCGCTCGCGCTCCTCGACAATCGAGGTCGCCGCAGCCGGCGCACCCGCCGGCGCACCCTTAAGCAACGGTGCCACATAGGTATCCCAAAACTCATGCTCGCGCGGTTTGGGGATAGGCTCGGGCTTGGCAAAGTGCGTGATGCGGTATGGAATGGGGTCGGCAATGCCGGGGACCATATAGCCCACAAAGATATCCGGAACCACGCAGCCAAACAAAAAGGCATTGCGGTCGCGCACGCTATCGGCAAGCGCACCGGTGCGCTCCAGAAGTCGTTCCGTTTGAGCGATATGAATGTTCCAGCTTGGCATAGCCACCCCCATAAAAACCTGGATAACTATACCATCACGGCAAAGCCGCGCGGGCGCCCACGCATGCTCTACGCAGCAACTATTCGGCGACACCGACCTCGGTTCCATACGAAGGTGTGGGCGCCTCGACCACATGGTGATATCGATCGATATAGATCGCACGGGCGCCCAGGCGACGCACCAAATCCTGGTGGTGTGTGCTCATCAAGACCGTCTTGCCGGCCGCGACGTAGGCCAGCAAGAAGTTGACCACGATGTCGCATGAATCCTCGTCGAGCCCGTTGGTGGGCTCGTCAAGCACCAGAATATCCGGGTTCATCGACACCACCGCGGCAAGCGCAACGCGCTTTTTTTGCCCGCCCGAGAGCTGATAGGGAGAGGCGTCGACCAGATCGGCAACTTGGAACAGCTCCATGGCATCGCGCACGCGGCGCTCGAGCTCGTCCGCCGGCAGGCCCATCTGCGCGGGGCCAAAGGCGACCTCCTCGCCCACCGTGGCGCAGAACAGCTGCGCGTCGGCATTCTGGAACACAAAGCCCACGCGCTGGTGGAAGCACTGAGCGGCCACAGAATCCTTCAGAAACGCCGCATCGACCACGTGCCCGTCAAACAGGTACGAGCCCGTGTCCGCGAGCTCAAGGCCGTTGATGAGGCGCATAATCGTCGTCTTGCCGCAGCCGTTGGGACCAAGCAGCGCAACGAGCTCGCCGCGATCGACCTGTAGTGACACGCCGTCGACAACCGTATGGCCCGCATAGGAGAACACTACGTCACGCAGGTCGATGAGCGGCGCGGGGCCGGCGACACCTGCACCGGTTGCGCCCGCCGCCCTATTCGTATCGTTAGCCAAAACGTCGCCCTTCCCTATTCACATCAACAGCCGGCCGGCCATTTACAGCACGGTGCACAGCGCCACCAGCAGCGCCACAACAGCCGCATAGGCCGCATCGCGCCAGCCAAACCCGGCGCGCGCGGGTGCCGGATACACGCCGGCAAAGCCGCGGCAGGCCATGGCCTCGTCCATCGCACGGCTGCATTCCATCGCCTTGATAAAGGTCATGCCCATGATACCCGCGACCGAGTCGGTACGCGAAAATCCCTCAGGCGCGCGGCCCACACTGCGCAGCATGACCGATTCGGTCAGACCGTGCGCCGTGCGGCCCAGCACCTCGATGTGCTTGAGCGCCATATCAAACGTAAAGATGACCTCGTCGGGCAGATGCAACATCTTGAGCGCCGCCGACATACGGCTCCAGGTGAGCGTCCATGAAACGCCCAGCACCAGCGACACGTTAATAAAGGTCTTAAGCGCAATCTTGAGCATGGCGCCCGCGGCAGATGCGCCCAGCAGCAAGGCAGGCAGCGCCAAGACCACCGCGAGTCCGGCAGCGCCAAGCGCAGGCACAAAGGTCGCTCGCAGCCCACGCACGGGGCGCACCGTAACAAGCACCAGCGCGATCGCCGCCATCAACATGAGATACAGCGGGCTCTGCGTCAGGCATACGCACAAAACGCAGACGAACATCCCCACCAGGCGCACCGGAGCCGAAACACAAGAAAGGGCGCGGTCGACGATCGACCCGCCCTCGTGTGCGCCGCCACCCAGGCGAACCCGCTCAAGCAGGCTCGCCAGGTGTAGGACGTTCTTTTGCATCACGCGATGCCGAGCCCCTGTGGGCTCGTATCGCTCCTCGGCTGCAAGCCAGCTAGGCAGCTCGGCCATTGCCGCGAGCACCGCTTTCCTTGACCGTCAGCGAAATCAGGCGGAACGCGATGGTGAGCACCGCCACGCCAATCACGCCCGAAAGAATATACATGGCAGCCTGGCCGGCAAAACCAAGACCCTGCTCCTCGGAATAAGCCTGCAGATAATCGCCCGTGGGCAGTGCGTCGGCGAAGGTCGGGATGTCGAGGCCGACCGAAGCCTGCAGGCTGTCGTCGCCAGCCTCCTGGACGGCAGTCGCGGCGCCCTCGGCGTCCCACTCGCCCCAGGCGTCACCCGTGGCGAGCAGACCGAGCGGCGTGGCCATAACAAGCACGGCGACCAGGATGAGCGTGGGGATCAGCGAGGTCTTCGTGGCAGTAGCACCCTCGGCGGCAAGCTGGCCGTCAACTGCCTCAGGCCCGACGATAATGCCCGGCGCCGTCTTCTTGATAAAGCCGTAGATGGCAGCGGTCGCCACGCCCTCGACCACGCCGGCAACCAGCATATGCGGGATCATCATGGCCGGAATGGCAATGGACAGCGGGAAGGGGCAGTACAGCGGCGCACCCGAGGCATTGGTGAAGAGCATGGGCTGAATGCCAAACTCGATTGCCGCGCACAGAGCTGCCAGGCACAGGCCGACCCAGCCACTCACGATAGCCGAGACCGAGGTGCCCCAGCTCTTGTCGTGCAGACGGCTGTTAAGCGCGCGGAACACAATGGCGGCGGCAAACGGCAGCACGAAGGCCATGTTAAAGCAGTTGGCGCCAAAGGACAGGATGCCGCCGTCGCCAAACAGCAGCGCCTGCAGCGCCAGCGCGACCGAGACGGCAATGGCCGCGGCCTCGGGGCCCAGCAGCAGCGCAATCAGCGCGCCGCCGACGGCGTGACCCGTGGTGCCGCCGGGCAGCGGCACGTTAAACATCATGAGCAAGAAGGAGAACGCGGCGCAAATGCCCAGGAAGGCCATGTGCTCGCGATCGAGCGTGGCGCGCACCTTCTTGATGCAGTGAACCCATACGGGCACCATCGCCACCGCCATAACGGCATCGGTCTGCGGGGACAGATAATTATCGGGAATATGCATGAGCCCTCTCAATCAGAACGTTGCGTGTTACGTTTCCAACAATCCGTAACACCGACTCTGCATACTAACAAAAGGGCGCACCGCCCACAACGCAGCACGCCCTTGCAATACGTACGTTATTAACC
This sequence comes from uncultured Collinsella sp., assembly GCA_934655835.1. The sequence goes on from CAKUHM010000051.1 coordinate 4,247, forward strand.
CAGGTCCACGCACCGTTCAATAAAGGCCCATGCACTCCCAACTTTCCGGTCACCCGGAAGAAGGTGCGGTCCGCTCGCAACAAGGTTAACGCAGGAACCCGCCCCCGAGAGGGGTTTTCTAAGGCAACATCCCGCAGCCGCGAAGCGGCGAGGACGTTGCCGTGAAAACCCCGCAGGGGGCGGGTTCCGAACGGCAAAGATTACGAGCGGACCTCGCCGTTCACGCCCTTGCACACCTTGGTGACGATCTTCTGGTGCGCCTTCTCGACCTCTTCGCTGGTGAGCGTGTGGTCGTCGGAGCGATACGTGAGCGCGAAGGCCATGGACTTCTTGCCCTTGCCGATACGGACCGGATCGCGATAGACGTCGAACAGACGCACGCCCTCGAGCAGCTTGCCACCGGCGCTCGTAATGCGGCGCTCAAGATCCTCGCAGGTCACGGCGTTGTCGACCACGATAGCAAGGTCGTGCTCAACGGCCGGGTACTGCGAGAACTCGCGATAGTTCTCCTGGTTGCGGGCGCCCTTGATCAGCTTGTCCAAGTCGAGCTCAAAGGCAACGACGACCTCATCGATGCCCATCGCCTCGCGCGCCTCGGGGTGAATCTCGCCGACCCAGCCCAGCACGGTTCCGCCGGACAGAACCTCGGCCGCACGACCCGGCTGCAAGAAAGCGTAGCCCTCGCCCTCGACGGGACGGAAGCGAACCTTCTCGATGCGCAGCTGGGCGAGCAGCTCCTCGACAATGCCCTTGCCAAAGAAGAAACGCAGCTTACGGTACTTCATGTTCCAAGACTGCTCGCTCCACTGGCCCGAAAGCACGCCCGCCACGGACTTGGTCTCCTTGGGCAGGCTGGCGTTCTCGCGACCGTGGAACAGGCTGCCGACCTCGTACAGATGCACGTTGGGCGTGCCGTGGGCCTCGTTGTAGGCCACGGACTGCAGCAGGCCCGGCAGCAGCGAACGACGCATCTCGGTCTGCTCGGCCACCAGCGGGTTCATGAGCACCACGGGGCAGCCGCGGCCTTCGGTGGACATGCCAATCTTCTCCAGGTCGCCCGGGGCGGCAAAGCCAAAGGTCGTGGTCTCGTTGAGGCCGCAGGCGCGCAGGATCTCGCCGACCTTACGGGTGAGCTTTTGCTCGCGGGTCAGGCCGCCGATGTGGTTCTTGGCAGCCGGGATGGTCGCCGTCACGCGGCCCATACCCCACAGGCGCAGGACCTCCTCGATCAGGTCGATCTCGCGCGGCAGGTCGGGGCGGAAGCTCGGCGGGGTCACCATAAAGTCCTCGCCGTCACGCTCCACGGTGCAGCCCAGGCGGGTGAGCGAGCGCTCGATAAAGTCGGGCTCGATGTCGGCGCCGCAGATGGCATGCACGCGGGCCAGGCGCAGCTTGATGCTGTCGATGGTCTTGGGCGCGGGGAACACGTCGATGTAGCCGGGAGCAACCTCGCCGCCGGCGATCTCCTCGATCAGCGCGCACGTGACGTTGGCGACGTCCACGCAGCCGGTCTCGTCGACCTGGCGCTCAAAACGGATGGAGGCGTCGGAGATCAGCGACAGGTCGCGGCTGGTGTGCGAGGTGCGGCCGGCGTTGAAGCAGGCGCTCTCGACCATCACGTCGACGGTATCGTCCTCGATCTCGGAATCCATGCCGCCCATAACGCCGGCCAGCGCAACGGGACGCTCGCCGTCGGTGATCAGGCCCATGCCGGCGTCGAGCACGCGCTCCTCGCCGTCGAGGGTCGTGAACTTCTCGTCCTGCTGGGCAGCGCGGACCACCACGCGGCGACGGCCCTCGCGCTCGGCAAAGGTATCCAGGTCAAAGGCGTGCAGCGGCTGACCGGTGAGCATCATCACGTAGTTGGTGATGTCGACGATGTTGTTGTGCGGACGTACGCCCAGGGCGTTGAGGCGCTTGACCATCCAGTCGGGCGACGGACCGACCTTCACGTTGCGCACGATGCGGGCGACGTAGCGGTCGCACAGACCTTCGTCGGCAATCTCGACCGAAAGCTCGTCGTCGGTCGCGCGGCCGGTCTCGGACTTGATGGCGGGCAGCTCAACGTGGAAATCGCGGTCGAAGATGGCGCCGGTCTCGCGGGCCATGCCGATCATGGACAGGCAGTCGGGGCGGTTGGGCGTGATCTCGCAGTCGAGCACAGTGTCGCTCGATCCCACGTACTCGGCAAACGGCATGCCGCAGGGCGTGTCCTCGGGCAGGATCATGATGCCGGAGTGGTCGCCGCCCAAGCCGAGCTCGCGCGCGGAGCAGTTCATGCCCATGGACACGACGCCGCGGAGCTTGCTCTTCTTGATCTTGACATCGCCGGGCAGCACGGCGCCGATCATGGCCGTGACGATGTGGTCGCCGGCCTCGAAGTTCTGCGCGCCGCAGACGATCTGCAGCGGAGCGGGGTTGCCGTCGGCGTCGAGGTTCTTGTCGCCCACGTCGACCGAGCACACATACATGTGGTCGCTATCGGGGTGCGGGGTCTTGGTGAGCACCTTGGCGGTCACCACGTGGTCGAAGGACTCGCCCACGGTGTCGATCGCCTCGACCTCGGTGCCGGTACGGATATATTCGTCCGAAAGAGTCTTGGGATCCTCCGGAATATCGATCATGGTCTTGAGCCAGTCGTAAGAAACGCGCATCTAACTGGTCTCCTTTCATCTGTAACGTCTGCAATAAACAGACGGAAAACTCCAGCTACGGAGACGGGTTTCCGAGGTGCCGCAGATTGCCTTGAAAGAGGAGGGCCGCGTACTTAGGTACGCAACCGACGATTGAAAGGCAAGGTGCGGTGGCTCGGGAAGCCGCCGGGACAGGTCAACTTAAAATTGGTTCAAGAAGCGCATATCGCCAGTCATGAGAGTCCTAAGGTCGGGCAGGTCGTAGCGCAGGGCCGCGACGCGCTCGGCGCCAATGCCAAAGGCGAAGCCGGTGTACTTCTCGGGATCGATGCCGCAGTTGATAAGGACGTTAGGATCGACCATGCCGCAGCCCAGGATCTCGATCCAGCCGCTGTGCTTGCAGAAGTTGCAGCCCTTGCCGCCGCACACGTGGCAGCTCACGTCCACCTCGCAGCTGGGCTCGGTGAAGGGGAAGAAGTGCGGGCGGTAACGCGTCTTGCGATCCTCGCCAAACATGCACTTGACGAAGTAGTCGAGCGTGCCTTTCAGATCGCCGAAGGTGATGCCCTCGTCGACGACCAGGCCCTCGATCTGGTTGAACTGCGGCAGGTGGCAGGCGTCGGCCGTGTCGGGACGGTAGACGGTGCCCGGGCAGATCATGTAGATGGGCGGCTTCTGCGACTCCATGGTGTGGATCTGCACGCCCGAGGTCTGGGTGCGCAGCAGCACGTCGGACTCGCCATGGGCATGTGCCTCGGGGTGCGCGACGCTGCCGGGATTGTTGTCGACCACGTAGAACGTGTCGCGGGCCGAGCGGCTCGGGTGATCCATGGGCGCGTTGAGCGCGGTGAAGTTGTAGTAGGAGGTGTCGACCATGGGGCCGGATTCGACGGTGTAGCCGATGCCGCAGAAGATGTCCTCGGCCTCCTCGATGATCTGCTTGATCAGGTGCTGGTGACCGATCTGCGGACGGATGCCCGGCAGCGTGATGTCGACGGCCTCGTGCTCAAGCGCGTGCTTGAGGGCAGCGGCCTTCATCTCGGTCGTGCGCTCGTCGAGCATACCCTCGATCAGCTGGCGCATCTCGTTGGCGCGCTTACCCATCACGGGACGATCCTCGGGGGCGAGCTTGCCCATCATGCGCATCAGGCCGGTGATGCGACCCTTGCGGCCGAGCAGCTCAACGCGCGCGGCCTCGAGCTTGGCGGCGTCGTCGGCGCCGGCGACGAGCTCCTTGGCCTCTTCCTCGAGTTTGACCAGATCATCAATCAGACTCATGTCTTCCCTTTCGTCTCTCGCGCTCCCCGCTCGCCGGGACGACTGCCGCCGCCCAGCGTTGCGAAAACGCGGCCCGGTTCGGTAACAAAAAACCGCCCTCGGGCATGTGCATTGCCCAAGGACGGTTGAATTCCGCGGTACCACCTTGTTTGACCCGGCGGATGTCTGGCCCGCCGTGCCCACTCTGCGCCCCTTATCGCGAGGCTCACGGCTTCCCTACTGGGGCTTCGCCGCCGCTGGCCGCGCGCCCGTTGAGGTTGCTGCTCGGGAGTGAACGCTTGGCCCTTGCCACCGCAGGAAGGCTTGCAGCCCATGACCTTCCCTCTCTTGCCGGCGACGCGGCGGGCAAAACCCTCTCCGTCAACGCATTGGGCTATAGGATAACACATTTCGCGAGCGTATCACCGCGTTCCGTTTTGTTCGCGCTGGGTACAAGGCAGGTAGCTGTGCAAACTGGCCG
>CAKUHM010000052.1 GCA_934655835.1 uncultured Collinsella sp.
CCCTTGAGACCCACGGCGTTGCAACCGTTGGCGTCGAGCATGCGGCGAGCAACCACAGCGCCCGTATCGCCGTCCGAGCGAACCTTGGACCACGTCTTGTACGTCGAGTTGATATAGCCCTGTGCGGCAAGACCAAGTACCGTGCAGACAAGAACAACCAGCAGGTACAGCGGGTCGATACCAAAGCCGTATCCATAGTAATAAGGCATGCGAATTCCTCCGAATCGAGTTACACGTTGGAGGCATTCTACCCACTCGCCCAGCAGGCAAGTCAGCATCGATGTTTAGGCATTGTCAGCGAAAACGGCCGAGGGCGAGCAAGGTGACGTGAAAGAGAAGCGACGCGTACTTTGGTACGCAAGCGACGATTGAACGTCAGATTGCCGCTCTCGGCCGTTTGCAGCGTCGAGCTGTTACGCGGTTTGGTAAAACCGCGTAACTATAAAAGCTCAATCTTTCCGTCCTTCACGGTGAGTCCCATATTGCCCGAAAGCAAATCGTCCAGGCGCGAGCCCACGAGCTCAAAACGCCAGCCTTCGCGCAGGGGGCTCTGCTCGGGATGCTCAATATAGTCGGCCAGGTCATCGCGCGAGGCAATGACCGAGGTCGCCACTCCCGAGCGTTCGGCAACCAGGCGGATGAGCGCGTACATCAGGTCCGTCACGCTCTCCAGCTCCGGCGAGATCTGACGGTGCCCGCGCACCATGAGCGGCAGGCGATCGTGCGGGCAGCTCGCGCCGCGCTTGATGGCCATGAGCGCACCGTCCACGTCGCGCTCCCCCAGCTGATCGGTACCGCGAATGCTACGGAACTCCTCAACGCGCACGGGATTGCGCTTAACGAGTGCAAGCAGCGTGTCATCGGACATGACCCACTTGCGCGGGATGTTACGGCGCTCGGCGCGATCCTCGCGCCAGGCGGCGAGCTCGCGCGCGATGCCCAACTGGTGACGGCTGCACGAATTGATGCGTTTGACCTTACGGAACGCCTCGTGGCGATCGGCGCGATAGTGCGACTCGTCAGCCAGCGGGCGCAGCTCGTCGAGCACCCAGTCCACACGGCCCAGTTCGCGCAAGCGGCTCATCATCTCGGTATAGGCGACGATCAGGTACTTGACGTCATCGATCGCGTACTCAATCTGCTTGTCGGTCAGCGGACGGCGCGACCAGTCGGTCAGTGACTCGGTCTTGGACAGCGATACGCCGCAAAACGACTGCACGAGCGCGCCGTAGGAAATCTGCTGGCGCTCGCCCAAAAAGGCGGCGGCTACCTGCGTGTCAAAAATAGGACGCGGCAGCACGCCCACGGTATGGAGCATGACCTCCATATCCTGCGAACAGGCGTGGAACACCTTGGTCACGCTCTCGTCGGCCATAAGCTCGGCGAGCGGCGACAGATCGTCGATCACCAGGGGATCGACCGCGACGCTCTCGGCAGGGGTGGCAATCTGAATCAGGCACAGACGCGGATGGAACGTGCGCTCGCGCAAAAACTCGGTATCGACGGCAATCGCGTCGAACTCGCGGGCGCGCTGGCAAAAGTCGAGTAGAGCCTGATGTGTGGAAATGTACATATCAACCCATCGAATAAGGTTAGGCCCGAAAAACACGGGTAGGATATCGGCATTGCCTTACAACTATACTCGGTTAGTCACAGAACGGGAACGTAAGTATGCGCTGCCTTATCATCCACAACCCGGCATCGGGCCCCAGCTCAGATGAAATCTTCGCATTCACGCACGCCCTCGCGCAGGGCGGCGACGAGGTCGTGATGCGCTTTATCGGCGACGGCATGGAGCCCGAGGACGCCGTGGCAGACGTGCGCGAGTTCGATCGCGTGGTGGTCTCGGGTGGCGACGGCACCGTCTCCAACGTGCTCGACCAGATGCGCGGATGCGGCGTCCCCACACTCGTCTTCCCTTCTGGCACGGCATGCCTGTTCTTCAACAACATCGGCAATGCCCCCGAGGCGGCGGCACTCGCCAAGGCCTGCCGCGCCGGCCGCACGGTCAAGGTCGACATGGGTGAGCTCTTTTGGCTCGACGAGGACGGCAACGAAAAGCGCCACGGCTTTATCATCATCGCCGGCTCGGGCTACGACGCCGAGATCATGATGAAGGCCGCCCCCAGCAAAAACGACATCGGTGAGATCGCCTACTTCCTGTCTGCACTCGCCACGCCCAACCCCACGGTGGCGCATTTTACGATTGAGCACGACGGCATTGTCGAGGAACTCGACGGCATCTGCTGCATGGCAGGCAACACTTCGGTCATCCAAAACGATATCAACCTGTTCCCCAACTGTCGCATGAACGACGGCATGGTCGACATCGCGGTCATCGAGCCCGTAAAAACCGTGCAGTTGCTGCCCACCGTGATCACCGCTGCGCTCGACCCCGCCGGCAAGGTGCTCGGTCGCCCGCAGTTCAAGATCATCCAGACCAAGGAAGCTAAGATTACCTGTACACCGTCGCTGGGCATGCAGTTCGATGGCGAGATTATCTCCAGCAACTCCGGCGTCTTTGGCGCCCGCGCGCTTCCGCAATGTCTCGACCTGATCGTCGACGAATTCTCACCGCTTGGTAAATAGGAGGACCCCATGAACGACAATCCCCTGCTCGGCTTTATCGTCATTGTTCTGGCCATGCTCGTCGGCTATGCGATCAACGTGATCCACCGCCGGAAGAAATAATTCCACATTGGTATGATATTCATCCAATTATCGTCTCCCCCGCTGTTTATGCATTTGCCAAACAGCAGGGAATTTTTCTTTGCGACCCGTGCAAGGCGCTTTATCCAGCTACAGTAATTGCAGGGTGCCTTTATTTAACTAAAGCCACAAAATGAGTATTCTTATCCGCTCATCGCATATTTTAGAACGCTTATCGAGTATTTAATCAAAGTTGATGAATACTATTTCAACTTCCGATAGGCTAATAGGTGTATTTATTAGCTGGAATCTCGCACGGTTGTGCGGGGTTTCAACCGTTGGGAGGGATTATGAGGTTTACTCATCCTGTCAACACGCTCAAAAAGCTTGGCTGCGGCCTTGCATTTGGAGCTGCGGCCATTATGGCCATGCCGACTTCAGCGCTTGCCTGCACCCAGATTTACATGGGCAGCAAGCTCACGGCAGACGGCAACACGTACTACGGCCGCGCAGAAGACTTTGGTACGCGCTACCTCAAGCACTTTGGCATCGAGCCCGCGCACAAGGACGGCACCGAGTACACTTCGCTCGAGTCCGGCTTCGACTACAAGTCCAAGGGCGCAACCTACCGCTACACCTTCGTTCGCGACAACCCCTCGCAGTGGGAAGATCGCTATGACGCTTATTCCGAGGCCGGCATCAACGAGAAGGGCGTTTCCTGCTCTGCCACGCTGAGTACCTCCTACAACGAGAAGGCCGAGGAGGCCGACCCCATCACCGAGGAGACCGGTATCGGCGAGTATAGCTACGCCAGCGTCATCCTGGGCGAGAGCGCCACGGCACGCGAGGGCGTCGAACTCATCGGAAGCCTGATCGACGAGCAGGGGACCTGCGCCAACGACCAGGTCATCATCGCCGACAACAACGAGACCTGGCTGTTCGCCGCGCTTTCTGGCCATCAGTGGATCGCCATGAAGCTCACCGACGACATCGCCTCGGTCAACCCCAACATAGGCAACCTCAACTACAAGGTCGACCTCGACGACGCCGAGAACTGCCTCCACTCCGAGAGCATTCAGACCATGCCCGAAGAAAAAGGCTTCGCCAAGTACTTCGATGACGGCCAGTTCGACGTCGCCGCAACCTATGGTGAAGAGATTAGCGAAAACGCCATGCATTCTTGGTCTCGCTATATCCAGGGCCGCGATTACTTCATGGCTCCGCTTGCCGAGGGCACCGACTACGAGATCGTCAAGGACGAGCGCGAAGACGCTCGTGCCACGACTGGCGCCCTGGTCCACGAGTTGCAGCCGCTGTTCTTTACGCCCGGCAAGTCCGACTGGAACGCCTTTGAGATGATCCGTTCCTTCGCCGCTCGCGGCGAGAACGTCGCCGGCCTCAACGCCAACACCGACGGCGCCTATGCCATCGGCTCTAACCGCAACACCGAGATTCACACTTTCCAGATCCGTCAGGGCATGGACCCCGAGATCGCGACCATTCAATGGGAGATGCTCTCCAACGCCGAGTTCTCCGTCGCCATCCCCCTCTACTCCGCACTGCTCACCGAGGTCAGCCCCTACTTCAGCGATCAAGATGTCTCCTTCGATCACTGCGAAGAGGAAGACGTCGTGAACAACGAGGAGCCCAAGAACTCCATCAACTACGTCCTCATGGACATCAACACGCTCGCCTATGAAAACCGCGACCACTGCGCCACCGGCGTCCGCGCCTATCTCGACGCTCTGCAGAAGGAGCTCATCGAGCAGAACCTGACCGTCGACGAGGCCATGCAGGCCGAAGAAGGCACCGAGGCCCGCACCGCCCTGGCCAACAAGGCCGGCAAGGCTGCAACCAAGAACACTTATGTTAAGTGCAAGGCCATGCTCGAGGAGATGCGCGACTATCTCCAGGAGGGCGACTTCTCCGAGGAGTTCGTCCCGAGTGACTACGATGCCGACAACGACTGCCTGGTCAAGTCCATCACCTACGCCGACGAGGCCCTTTCCGATGAGGACGTGGCCGAGCCCGAGGCCGAAGAGGAAGAGACCACCGAGGAGAAGTCCGAGGGCAACAACATGGCCGCCATGGCCGTTGGCGCCGTCGTCATCATCGGTGTCTGCGCCTACGTGATCTATCGTCGCAAGAAGGCCTAAGGCCCTCATGTCCTTGTCGAGTGGGCAAGGCAGCAATGGCAGCCTCGCCCACTCAGCCCGTCCTTTTGACCGGCGGGAAACCCGCCTGAAATCTTTTTAAAAAAGATTTCCCCGCACACACTTCGCTGTGCTATAGTGCAGCGCAACAGCAACTAGGTGCGACCGCGCCACGGCATCACGAAAGGAGCCACCGATATGAAGAACACGATGAAGTCTCTCAACAACTGGTGGTGGCGTGATGCGAATACGATCGGTCGACAGTGAGTCCCTCACGCCTGTTTTTGCGCTCTAGGTGATTGGAAGGCCTCCGGTTTCGACCGGGGGCCTTTTTCTATCTCGAGCCCGATCGCATTCGCATCACGCGCCTCCGCTTTTCTCTTACACTCCCCTTCCGAAAGGATCTTTACCATGTCTCAGAACACCACCGCCACCCAGCCCCGCACCGTCCAGGCCGCCGACCGCGGCAAACTTGACGTCCGCGCCCTCGTCCTGCTCGCCATTCTGCTTGCCGCCGGCTTTATCCTCAACTTCACCGTCGGCAAGGCCATCTCGGGTATCTCGGGCGGCATGATCAGCCCCGAGTTCATCATCTCGGCCTTCTGCCTCACCATCCTGGTCGTGCGCCCCAACATCGGTCAGGCGCTCGTCATCGGCCTTATCTCGGCCGTCGTGATCCAGATCACCACCACCTCGCCGTTCATCGATTTTGCCGCCGAGGGCATCGCCGCCATGCTCATGGCCGCCATCGTCAACGCCGCCGGCAAGAAGGGCCGGGTTAAGCCCGCTGTCGCTATTGTCGCCACCTTCGTGACCACCTTTGTCTCGGGCGTTATCTTCATGGTCATCAAGATGGCTATGCTCGGCGTGGTGGGCGAGCTCGCCGCCGCCATGCTGCCTGTCGTCGCCATGACCGCCGTCTTTAACGCCATCCTGGTCGGTGCCCTCTACCTGCCCATCCAGAAGGCCCTTAGGCTCAACTAGCCCGCTCGGCTTTACGAGCCACCCCATCTTGGCGTTCATTCGTCGCTCGCGTACCCAAGTACGCTTCGTTCCTCTTTCGCGCCAACCTGGGCCCCTCATAAAGCCGTCTTCGTGCTCCATTATTCAAAATTAATCCCCTTTTCGATTTAACCCCTTTCGTGGGGGTCTAGGACACGCTTATCTCAAATCCCACCTTAAGGAGAACATCATGGCCACCAACACTCAGGCTCGTACCATTTCTGCCAACGCCGCTTCCGACAAAGGCATCCTCGACATCACCTCGCTCGTCCTGCTCGCCATCCTCCTTGCCGCCGGCTTTATCCTCAACATGACCGTCGGCAACGCTCTTGCCGCAACGGGTATTAAGCCGCAGTTCATCATTGCCGCCTATGCCCTGGCCATCGCACTCACGCAGGCAAGCTTTGCCCAGGCAGCCATCTTTGGCATCCTGTCGGCCGCCGTCATCCAGATCACCACGTCAATCCCCGGCCTCAACTTTGTCACCGAGCTTGCCGGCGCGCTGACGATGGCGGCGCTCATCAAGTCCAACATCGGCGGTAGCAAACTCAACCCCTTCATCGCCGGCCTGCTCACCACCTTGGTCTCGGGTGCCCTCTTCGCCGTCCTGGGCACCGTCATCATGGGTGCCGCGCTGCCCACGGCGCTCGCCAAGGTGTCCATCGTGCTCGGCACTGCCGTCTTCAACGCCGTCGTGGTCCAGGCCCTCTTCTTCCCCCTGCGCAAGGTGCTCAACAAATAGCCTGATATGATGGACGGGGCCGCGCGCAAGCGGCCCCGTCACTAAAGACTGTCCCAAACAGCTAGCTTTTGGGGACGTTCTTAGACGACTCGTCATGTAAGAACGTCCCCAATGACTATGAAAGGTATCCATGAAAACGATCATCAACGTCGACGATGTCTCGTTCTCCTATGGCGCGCAGACCGAGCAGGCGCTTAAGCACATTTCGCTCGATGTGAACAAGGGAGATTTCATCGGCATCATCGGGCCTTCGGGCGCCGGCAAGTCCACGCTTGCCGCTTGCCTGTCGGGAGCCGTACCCCACCACTACACCGGCACTTTTTTTGGGTCCGTCATGGTTGACGGCCGTGACACCTGCGAAGTCTCGCTCACCGACGTATCGCAGATCGTCGGCAGCGTGCTGCAGGACATCGACACGCAGATGGTCGCCTCGGTTGTCGAGGACGAGATGCTCTTTGGTCTGGAGAACTTTGGCGTCCCCCACGACCAGATCGAGCAGCGCGTAAGCGAGACACTCGAGACGGTCGGCATCAGCGACCTGCGCGACCGCGAGATCGCCACGCTTTCGGGTGGCCAAAAACAAAAGGTGGCCATCGCCGCCATCCTCGCTATGCGCCCCCGCGTGCTGGTGCTCGACGAACCCACCGCAGCACTCGACCCCGCCAGCTCTACGCTGGTCTTCGAGACCCTGCGCGAGGCAAACCGCGCACTCGGCATCACCATCGTCGTCGTTGAGCAAAAGGTCGCTCTGCTCTCGGAGTACTGCAACCGCGTGCTCGTGCTCAACCATGGCGAAATCGCGCTACAGGGCGAGCCGCACGAGGTCTTCGCGCATACCGATGAGCTCCGCGCCATCGGCGTCGATTGTCCCCGTGTCACGCGCATCTTCAACAGCCTCGAGGCCGATGGCCTAGCAAGCGGCACCCCTTGCTTGGATGTCGACGAGGCTGAACGCCTGATTTCGGGCATCGTCGACCCCGCACACACGGCCAGCGAAGTCCAAGCGCCCGCGGGCTCACCGCACGCCCCGTCGTTGCGCCCTCATGCCAAGGACGCCGAACCCGTGCTCACCTTCGATCACGTTGAGTTTGCCTATCCCAACGGCGGTGCCGCCGTCCACGACCTTAGTCTGACGCTCTACCCCGGCGAGCTCGTGGGCGTTGTCGGACAAAACGGCGCCGGCAAGACTACGCTCACCAAGCTGCTCACGGGCCTGCTTAAGCCCGCCTCGGGCAGCGTGCGCGTTACGGGCTTGGACACCGCCGCGGTTCCCACGAGTCGCATTGCCCGCGAGGTCGCAACGCTCTTCCAAAACCCCGACCGTCAGATCTGCAAGGATACCGTGCTCGACGAGGTCGCTTTTGGCCTGGAACTTGCCGGCATCGACCACGCCGAGGCCCTGCGTCGTGCCCAGCTCGTCATCGACCGCTTTGGTCTGCCCGCCGACGAGGCGCCTTTCTCGCTTTCGCGCGGTCAGCGACAAATGGTGGCGCTCGCCTCCGTCGTAGTGGTTGAACCCAAGATCGTAGTGCTCGACGAGCCCACGAGTGGCCTTGACTACCGCGAATGCATGACCGTCATGGAAACGGTGCGAACCATGGCCGAGCGTGGCTGCGCCGTGATCATGGTCTGCCACGATATGGAAGTCGTTTCCGACTTTGCCGAGCGCATCGTTGTGATGGCCGACGGCCGCATCCTCGACCGCGGACGCACACACGAGCTGTTCTCGAATATCGAGCTCATGCAGCGTGCCTACGTGGAACCGCCCCAGGTCATTGAGCTCTCGCGCCGCTTGGCATCCTCCGTCTCCCCCGCTTTTGCGCAGGTGAGCGAGGTCACCGATATCGTTCACATTACCAAGGAGATGGTCCGCCGTGGTTAACGTCATCGACTACATGCCGGGCGACACGCTGCTGCAT
>CAKUHM010000053.1 GCA_934655835.1 uncultured Collinsella sp.
CTCGCCCGCATCGACGTGCGCATGGCATGGGACGATGCCTACCGCGGCTTTTTGACAGGCCTCGAGCGCGAGACCGGCAAACCCGTGGTGACCTGCGGCGACTTTAACGTGGCGCACGAGGAGATCGACCTTAAGAACCCCAAGTCCAACCGCGGCAACGCGGGCTTTTCGGACGAGGAGCGCGGCAAGTTCACCGAGCTACTCAACGCCGGCTTTACCGATACCTGGCGCACGGCAAACCCCGACGTCGAGGGCGTCTACAGCTGGTGGAGCTACCGTTTTAATGCCCGTAAGAACAACGCCGGCTGGCGCATCGACTACTTCTTGGTAAGCGACGCAATCGCTGCCAACGTGCGCGACACCGGCATCCGCGGCGACATCTTTGGCAGCGACCACTGCCCCGTCACCCTCACGCTGGAGCTCTAAACCCAAATGGTCCCTCGGTGACGGAGGAAAACGGATCATTTTGGCCTCGTGGGGCATCCGCGTGGCCCGTCTGCCACGAAACACGCCTATCTACTACGTTTAAGCCGTCACCCTCAACCACAGCAAACAACGCAAAAAGAAAACCGCAGGTAGAAAGCCTGCGGTTTTTCATAAAACGCGGTTATGGTCGGGGGTATCGACTTAAACGTAGTAGATGGGCCACTTTCGTGGCGAGCACTCCCAACCGATCCCTTGAGGACGAGGGGAACGGACCATTTTTAGCCTTCTGGGGCCGTGACGCCCATCATATGAGTCGCTCGTTTCAAAACTATGCCGGTTTACGGGGCTGAATCGCGGATTCCCAACCATACGCAATTTATGCAAAATAAAACCGCAGGTAGACAGCGTGCCCTTTTTCGAAAAATGCCGGTATGGTCGGCCTGCGCCAATCTAGCCCCGTAAACCGGCAAGGTTTTGAAATGACACCAAAGCAGTATTGATTCTCGCCCCGGTGCAACCGGCCTTACAGCCCGTATTTCACGACGACACGGTTAATGCGACGGCACCAAGGCTTGTACAAGGCGGCCAAAAACACGCAGGTCGCAAGGCCGTGCGTAATATCGAACGGCACTGCCGTGGCAAGACGCGCCACGGCACCCGCCCAAGTAAGCGGCTGTACAAAACCAATGATGTCATACGCGTTGATCACGACGCCATAGAGCAGGCCCGACGCAAAGCCGTACGCCAGCAGTGCTGGCATGCGCACGGTGCCGTCGACGCGGTCGAACGCACCCGCGTGCGCCAGCGCACCACCGATATAGCCCACCAGACCCCAGGCATACATCTGCCACGGCGTCCACATACCCTGGCCAAAAAAGAAGTTGCTGGTCAGAGCAGCCAGCGCACCGACCATAAAGCCGTTACGCCGCCCAAGCGTCGCCCCCGCAATGATGGCGATCGCGCTCACCGGTTTAAAGTCGGGAATGGGGCCAAACAGAATGCGCCCCGCCGCCGCCAGCGCCGCCAACACCAGCGTGGGCATAATCTGACGCAGGCCCGGGCGCGACGCCTCGTAGCCCGCAAAGAACAGCGCTAGCACCAGCGCCACCACAACCAGCATGGCAAGCGCCGCCTGCTCGATGCCCGCCACCAGCGCAGCAGCCATCACCATCGGCACCGCCAACAACAGCGGAATCTCCAGTTTTGCAAGTAGGCGCGAAACGCGATAATCCGCCATTCCATCACGCCCTATAAAACATGTTGTCGGCAAAGAAGTCGGCCGGCGGCTCCATGCAGGCAATCTCACCGTCGAACATCATGGCAACGTCGTCGGCAACTTGCTCGACGAAGTCCAGGTCGTGCGTGACAATGACGACGGTGCCGCCGGCCTGCGCATGGTCACGCAGGGCGCGGGCGATGATGCGGCAGCTGGCCAAGTCCAAACCCTTGGTGGGCTCATCAAGCAGCAGCAGCTCCGGACCAATCAACAGCAGCTTTGCCAACGCAAGCAGCTGGCGCTGACCGCCCGAAAGATCATACGGGTGACGCGCCTCCAAGCCCGCCAGGCCCAGGCGCGCTGTCTGCTCCTGTGCTGCGACCTCGTCGTATCCGCAGGTCGAAGCCCATTCCATTAGCTCGTCGCGCACCGTTTCGGCGACCAGCAATGCCTTGGGGTTTTGCGGCAGCAATGCCGCCGAAGCCGCCCCACGCATCATGCGACCGCGCTGCAGTTTGGCCGTCTTGGCCAGCACCGAGAGCATCGTCGACTTACCGCAGCCGTTACCGCCCACAATCGCATGTACCGCGCCAGCCGAAAACGCCACATCGAGCCCGCGCAGCACCCATCCGGCCGCACGGTCGTAGCGAAACCAGCCCTCGCGGATAGCCGCCGCACCCGGCGCCTCCCCCTGCGCAGGCCGGCAAGCGTCCAACGTCAAAAGCCCCTCGCGACCACACAAACTTGTGAGGTCAGCCACTTCGCAAACGCGGCCACCCTCAATCCGGTACGCGCACGTCGCATATTCGAGCATCGGCCGCGGCTGATGTGTGGCCACAACCACCGTGCAGCCCAACTCACGGTTCACGCGAAACAGCGCGTGCAGAAAATTCTTCTCGGCAACGGGATCGAGCTGGGACGTGGGCTCGTCGAGTAGCAGCACGCGCGGACGCAGCGCCAGAACGGCCGCCAGCGACAGTAGCTGTTTGCGACCACCCGAAAGCGTGTCGGTATCGCGATGCAGCCAGTCCTCCAGACCAAAGAAATAACTGGTCTCGGCAACACGGCGGCGCATCTCGTCGCGCGACACACCCAGATTTTCCAGGCCAAACGCCATCTCGTGCCACACGGTCTCGCACACAATCTGGTTCTCGGGGTCCTGGAACACGTAGCCCACGCGCTCCGCGGACGCGCGCACGTCCATGTCGGCAACGTCTTCGCCCAGCACACGCAGCTCGCCGGCGAGCTCGCCCGCCGGGGCGATCTCGGGCTTGAGCAGCGACAGTAGTGTCGACTTACCCGAACCGGTACCGCCAACAAGCAGCGCAAATGCCCCTTGGGGAACAGACCAGTCGAGCCCCTCGAGCACCGGCGCCCCAGCCCCGGGGTAGGCAAAGCGAAGGCCCCGCACTTCAATCGCCGGCACATCCGAGCCGCACGCCGCACCCGACACCGAGCCCCTATCCAACCGAGCCATCAGCCAAACCTCTTCTCGTCAATCGCGCGCAGCATGCAAGGCAGCGCCATCCAGACAGCGTATACAACATAGCCCGGCCACGACGCTGGCACCGAGAGCTGCGGGTAAAACGAATACTGCGTCGTCGCGATCCACGCCACTGCCACGGCAGCCGCGCCAAACAGCGCAAGCAAAACCAGCGCGGTAACATCGCTGGGCTTCAACCGATACCGAGCGTACGTAGTGCGGCGCACGGCCGCGCCCCATCCGCGCGAGCGCATGGCGTCCGCACGCTCAAGCGAATCCTCCATACCCCAGCCCATCAGCACGCTCGATGCCCGCAAGCGCGAGCGCACGGGATCGGCGGGCGCGCGCCCCGGCACATCAATTGCATCCTGCACTGCCAGCACGGTACGACCGCGGCGCAAAAACTGCGGGATCAGCCGCATGCACATCGAGATCATGAGAGCAATCACCGGCGCGGCGTTACCCAGCAGCGCCAGCACCTTGTCGTACTCGAGCATCGACGCCGCGGCCTCAAACCACAGCACGCTCGACACAAACAGCCCGCCCATGCACAAGCCGTACACCAAACTCTCCAGATACACCGCGCGCATGCCAATGCGGAACAGCTCCGTCGAGCCCGAGGCGCTAAACAGCGGATTAACCAGCGCGATAATCAAAATCACCGGCAGCTGCCAGCGCAGCGCACCCAACGTACGGACAGCCCCGCGCGTCGCAAACCCGTACGCCAGCCCGCCCGCGAGCGACAGCGCAATCAACACCGGCTGCATCGAGAACATGGTAAGTCCCAGCGTCAGCACTATATAGAGTGCCGGCACCGCCGGATGCGACATCGAGAATGCCGCCACGGGCTCGGTGCCCGAACCCTCTCGCATGTTGCCCATAGGCACCCCCGCTCTCCCGCTAAATCGCCAACGCCGAAGCGCCGCCAGCACCGCCCGCAAGCAGCACAAACGCCGTGCCGGCAGCCCAAACCTCGGCCGTGGCGCGCCAATCGTTACGCGCTCATCATATGCCTGCGGTATCATATTGCGCCGTGTATCGTTTCCAAACGCACGTCTCTATAACGTAACAGGAGATCACATGGACGCAACCGCAATTATCCTCGCCGCCGGCGAGGGCACCCGCATGAAGTCGAACCACTGCAAGGTTTCGCACAAGATCCTGGGCAAGCCCATGGTTCAGTGGATCGTCGACGCCACAATCAAGGCCGGCTGCAGCCGCGTCGTGGTCGTCATCGGCAGCCACGCCGACGAGATGCGCGCCCTCATCGACGGCGCCTACGCCAACAGCGCCACCAAGGTCGAGTGCGTCGAGCAGACCGAGCGTCTGGGCACCGGCCACGCCGTAAAGGTCGCGCTCGAGGCCTGCGGCATCGCTGAGGGCCCGGTCGTCGTGCTCAACGGCGACCTGCCGCTCATCACCGCCGACACCGTCGCCAAGTTCGCGCAGACCGTCGCCACCGGCGAGCTCGCCTGCACCGTCATGACCATGACCCCGCCCGACCCCTTTGGCTACGGCCGTATCAAGCTGGGCGCCGACGGCCAGATCGAGCGCATCATCGAGCAGAAGGACTGCACGCCCGAGCAGGCAGCCACGCTGCTGGAGTGCAACGCCGGCTGCTACGCCTTCGACGGCGCACAGCTCGCTGCCCACATTAACGAGATCGGCAACGACAACGCGCAGTCCGAGTACTACCTGCCCGACATGCTCGAGATCCTCAAAGGCCACGGCCAGGCGGTCTCCATCTTCCACTGCGACGACTACCGCGACGGCCTGGGTGTCAACAGCCGCATCCAGCTCGCGCAGCTCACCGCCATCGCTCGCGACCGCATCAACGAGCATTGGATGGCCGAGGGCGTCACCTTCATCGACCCCACGCAGGCCTGGATCGGCCCCGATGCCGTTATCGGCCGCGATACCGTCGTGTGGCCGCAGACGCACCTGATCGGCCATGTCACCGTAGGCGAGGAGTGCCAGCTCGGCCCCAACAGCCGCCTCACCGACACCACCGTCGGCAGCGGCTGCGTCATTGATGAGACCATCGCCATCGAGGCCGTCATCGAGAACGGCGTTGACTGCGGCCCGCGCGCCTACCTGCGCCCGGGCACCCACATGCTCGACGGCTCCAAGGCCGGCACGCACGTGGAGATCAAGAAGTCCACGATCGGCGAGGGCTCCAAGGTGCCGCACCTGTCCTACATCGGCGACACCACCATGGGCTCCGGCGTCAACGTGGGCGCAGGCTCCATCACCTGCAACTACGACGGCGTCCACAAGCACAAGACCGTCATCGGCAACGACGCCTTCATCGGCTCCGACACCATGATGGTCGCGCCCGCCCAGATCGGCGACGGCGCGCTCGTGGCAGCCGGCTCCGTCATCACCGAGCCGGTACCCGCCGACGCGCTCGGCCTGGGCCGTGCCCGTCAGGTAAATATTGAGGGCTGGGCCGCCGATTATCGCCGCCGTCTGCACGAGGATGACGAGGTATAACGTTTTACCAAGCGCAAAAGGAGCTGTTCCATGGGAGCGGCTCCTTTTTCTATCGTGACCTGCGCGACCGGATGAGTGGTCGGTTCGTGTCCGTTGACGGTAAAGACGTTATCAAGACTCGATAAGCCCCGTCGCGCGGTTACAATGCAACAAGGCATCTATATGGCATTCGATGTATAAAGGAGAAGGGTAATGCCGATTAATGATCCCGAGAAGTCGGAGAATATGCGCAAGTCCATCCGCGTGTATTCCGGTTCCTCCAACCGTCCCCTCGCTCAGAAGATCGCTGAGTACCTTGGGGTCGAGCTTTCGGGCCTTACGCTAAAGCAGTTCGCCAATGGTGAGATTTACGCCCGCTACGACGAGACCGTCCGCGGCGCCGACGTCTTCCTGATTCAGTCCGTGGCCGGCGGCAACGTCAACGACATGCTCATGGAGCTGCTCATCGCCACCGACGCTGCCAAGCGCGCATCCGCCCGCTCCATCACCGCCGTTATCACCCACTACGGTTATGCCCGCCAGGACCGCAAGGCCGGCCCGCGTGAGCCCATCACCGCCCGCCTCGTCGCCAACCTGCTCGAGCGCGCCGGCGTCAACCGCATCATCACCCTCGACCTGCACCAGGGTCAGATCCAGGGCTTCTTCGATATCCCGGTTAACCACCTGTCCGCACTGCCGCTGTTTGGCCAGTACTACAACGACATGCACTTCGACACCGACAACCTAGTCGTCGTCTCCCCCGACGTGGGCCGCGCCAAGGCCGCCAAGAAGCTGTCCGACATGCTCGGCTGCGACCTTGCCATCGCCCACAAGGGTCGTCCGCGCCACAACGCCGCCGAGGTCATGGGCATCATCGGTGACATCAAGGGCAAGACCTGCATCATCAACGACGACATGATCGATACCGCTGGCACCCTGTGCGCCAACGTCAAGGAGCTCAAGGCCATGGGCGCCGGCGACATCTACGTGTGCGCCACCCACGGCATCTTCTCCGGCCCGGCCATCGAGCGCCTGAACGACGCCCCCATCGTCGAGTGCGTCGTCACCGATGCCATCCCCGTCGAGGTCGGCGGCAAGATCAAGACCATCTCGGTCGCCGAGGAGTTCGCTCAGGCCATCTCCGCCGTTTACCACGAGGAGCCCGTCTCCACGCTCGTCGGCGGCGACTTCGCGCTGTAGTCTACTGCGCATCGCATCATCTTCGATGTTTTTAAAGGGTTGGAAGCACGCTTCCGACCCTTTTTCTATTCCTCGTCAACCTGCCCTGGACAGTTAGTTCAGATACGTATTTATTTAAATCCCCAAAGGGCCGTTCGGAGCTTTCTGAGCTCCCCGGCGGACGCTATGCCGCCCAAAACTCATCGTTTTCGAGCATTACCGCTGCACATTTACCCTCAAATCATCCTTGGAAGCCCTTAGAAACGCCTCGAACGCGCGATGCCTTATACGTATCTGAACTAACTGTCCAGCAGTTGTCGTCAACCCTCGCGGAAGAGCTCGATTTCCCGCAATCCCCTCAACCAATTCCTCCGACTTCATAACACTCAGCCGTTCATGGCACACAACACCCCACTGAGCGAAAAGAACGACGCGGCGACCGCGTTTCGCCAACGGCTTAGTACCTTGTAGTTATGACGACCGTGATTTCACATCTCTCCGCCCTCCGCGCGACTCGCCGCGCACGACGGGCTTACTCTGCGCTTCCGTGGGACTCCATCGACGTCGGACAGCAATCACAAGCTCTGGCTGGCTGCATCCCCAATAATGACGCCATAGACTTTGACGCGCTTTCGATGCTCGATGCCTGGAATGAAGACGATTCCGAACTGCTCGATCTTCTCGTTTCAAACGAAGACAACAGACGTCCCGACAAGCGACTTCTTCAGCATATTCTCTCTGCCCCGCTTCCCGAAGGGGCGATTATGCACATCGAGGCTGACATCTATGCCACATCCCCTGCCATGACGGCCCTGCTGTGTTCCAAAAATGAATCGGTTGCCAAAACCTTAATGCTTCTCATGGAGCTGCTCGGAACGTATTCTCTTCCGCCCGAGGCAACCTACCCCATCGCCTATGACGACATCTGGCCCAAGGTCGACACCTTCGAAGCGACGAACGATCTCGATTGCCGGAGCGACCAGTCGGTGACCGAGCAGCAAAATGAAACCCGCTACGAACAGGCGCACTACAAATGCGAGCCAGCCACGACCATCGAGGAGCTCGAGGCGATCGCACGGTTCGCAAAAAGCAGCTCATATACCTCGTTTCGCACAGCCGTCAAACTTGCCCGACCCGGATCTGCATCCCCAGCCGAATCCCTAATGTTTGCTGTTCTCGGAGCGCCCATGCGCTTTGGCGGATTCGGGTGTTGCAGCCTGCCCATGGGCGGCCTGCTACTCAACTATCGAGTCGACTTCGACACCCTTGCGGTCAACATGTCCTCGGGCATCCCCTACGCCATCTGCGACTTATATTGCCCGGCAGCCGGTGTCGACAACGAATACAACGGAATTGGGCATGAGCTTCAAAACACTCGCATCCACGATGGCAATCGAAATAATGGCCTCAAGGCAATGGGCATCCACGTCCTGGTTATCAATCGCGACCAGATGAAAGACCTTGTTGCACTCGAAGCCTTCGCCCAAACGATGCATCGACTCGCGGGAGTCCGATTCCGTTACCGTATCAAGGGCTATCGCAAGCGTCAGGCCGCTTGGCTCAACGCTCTGCGGGCCGGAATCGGCCTTGCGCCGGTCTAAACGGCGAATCGCCC
>CAKUHM010000054.1 GCA_934655835.1 uncultured Collinsella sp.
GTCTATGCGTGGGCTAGCGACGACTCGATGGCCTGGACCAGGAATGCTGTAGCTCCATCTCCGCAAGGCTTGTCGTAGTAGTCTACAAAGCGCTGGTCGGCAAGATAGCCGCGTGCGAGGCCCCGGTACGCTTCATCTTGGGGCTCGCTGCCCCAGTTGAGGCCAATCCAGCGACGGTGCATTACGACAAGCTTGCGGGCCTCATCGCTCTTTGGGTCGCCATCGCCCATGGCAATCGAGAGCTGGCCCAAAATGGCACGTTCAAGCTCCTTCATGTCGTTCCATGTCTGAGGGTCCATGTCTAGCAGCGCTTCGTTTGCCGCATCGACGGCTTCGTCGCCATAGCGCGCCCGGGCCTCGGCACCGTAGCGCTCCTCGTTTTCCTGAACGGTGCGCCAGCGCTCCAGTTGCGGCAGGACGGCGCCCATGAGCGAGACGGCTTCGTCGAGCGACATGCCGGTGTTTTGTGCCAGGCGCGGGGCACAATCCTCGATCATTGCCTCCATGGTGGTCTCGTAGGTGTACTTGCCGTGGTCGTAGCACCATTTGCAGTAATGATCGGTCGTGGCGCCCGTAGCGTCGGTGCCGCAGTCATCGGGCGTGAGCAGCATGCCGCAGCTCTCGCAGTAGTGTTCGGGCATTTCGAGCAGGTGAGACAGTGGCTCTCCGGTTACGGCGGCAATGAGCTTCATCATATCGATGCCCGGCGTGACCTCGCCGCGCTCCCAGCGGCTGACGGCTTGGCGCGTTACATAGAGCTTGGCGGCGAGCTGCTCTTGGGTGAGATTGTTGGCGCGACGGACGGCGATGAGTTTTTCTGCAAAGGCCATGACGGCTCCTCTCTGCTGGTTGATGGCTTAAGCATACGCGGCGGTAGGCACCCTTCCAAGCAACCGTTGGTTGCACGTTCGGCGACCGCGGTGGGGGGGATTGTGCGCAGCGCCTCGTGCGCCCATGCCGTACAATGACCGGCATGGAACCTATCGCACACATACATACCGATCTGCCGCAGAAGTTCGGCATTCCGCGCAACAGCTTTTTGGCGCCTCATCTACAGGGGCGCATTGTCTTTGAGCCGGAGTTTGCCTCTAACGCCGCGGTTGCGGGACTCGAGTCTTTCTCGCACTTATGGCTGCTTTGGCGTTTTGAAAATGGAACGCCCGGCGGCACGGCAGAGGATATTGCTGCCGATGTCAAGATGCGGGACAAGGCCGGTACCAATGCTAGGTGGTCAAAGACCGTGCGTCCGCCGCGCTTGGGTGGTGCCGAGCGCGTGGGCGTGTTTGCCACGCGTAGTCCGTTTCGCCCCAATCATATCGGCCTCACCTGCGTAAAGCTTGACCGTGTTGAGCTCACCGATAACGGTCCCATCATTTATGTGTTGGGCGCCGACCTGCGCGACGGCACGCCCATCTACGACATCAAACCCTACATTCCGTTCGCGGACTGCCACTCCGACGCGACGGGCGGCTGGATCGAGGACAGCCCGTGGCAAGAGCTCAACGTCGAATTCCCGCAAACGCTGCAAGACAAGGTCCCGTCCGCAAAACTGCCCGGTCTGATCGAGGTCCTTCGCCAAGATCCGCGCCGTGCTGGAAGCAAGCACGAGCCCGATCGCGTTTACCACCTGGCTTACGCCGGGCTTAATATTGCGTTTACGGTCGATGGGACACAGCTGACCGTAACGGCCGTCACCGAAGCTCAGGACTAGCTGGCCGCCCGCCCTCATCAGTCAAATTCAACCCCAAAACCCGTGCCAAAGCCGTCCATCCTGGTGGACAATAACGCCTACCGAACCAATCCACTTTGCACGGGAGCGCAGTATGAAATACGACTTCACCTCGATCATTGACCGCCACAATATGGACGCCATCGCCGTTGACTCCTGGGGCGAGATCCCCGGTATGGCGCCAAACGCACCCGATGAGGGCTGCGAACGCATCCCCATGTGGGTGGCCGACATGAACTTTGCCACGGTCCCCACGGTCCAGGAGCATATCATTCAACGTGCTCAGCACCCCATGTTTGGCTATTTTAATCCGCGTGCCGAGTACTTCGACCGCATCATCGAGTGGCAGAGCCGTCGCAATGGCGTTGAGGGCCTACTTCCCGAGCATATCGGCTACGAAAACGGCGTGCTGGGCGGCGTCGTGTCGACGCTGAGCGCCTATGTCCAGCCGGGCGACGCGGTGCTGGTCCATAGTCCCACCTACATCGGTTTTACCAAGTCCATCGAGGCCGCGGGCTATCGCATTGTCCACAGCCCGCTTAAGCTCGACGAGCAGGGCGTGTGGCGCATGGATTTTGAGGACATGGAGCGCAAGCTCGCGCAAAACCACATCCATGCTGCGGTGTTCTGCTCGCCGCACAACCCCTGCGGCCGCGTGTGGGAACGCGACGAGATCGAGCGCGCCATGGACATCTATCGCCAGCACGATTGCGTGGTGATCTCGGACGAGATCTGGTCCGACATCATCCGTCCTGGGCACAAGCACATCCCGACGCAGTCGGTGAGCGAGGACGCCCGCATGCGCACGGTCGCCCTTTATGCGCCCAGCAAGACCTTCAACCTCGCGGGCCTAGTCGGCAGCTACCACATCATCTACAACGAGACACTGCGCGACCGCGTGTGCGCCGTGTCCAACAAGACCCATTACAACGAGATGAACGTCCTCTCCATGCACGCGCTCATTGGCGCCTACCAGCCGCAGGGCTACGAGTGGGTGGACGAACTCAACGAGGTCATCAAAGACAACGTCGACTACTTCTGCGATTACGTGGACGAGCATTTTAAGGGCGTGGCCTATTCGCGTCCGCAGGGCACGTACATGGTGTTCCTGGACTGTACGGAGTGGTGCCGCGCGCACGGTCGCGACGTTCAGTGGCTGCTCGACGAGGGCGCGCGCGTGGGCGTGGGCTATCAAGACGGCCGTCCGTTCCACGGGCCTTGCCACATTCGCGTGAACCTGGCCCTGCCGCTTTCGCGCGTGCAGGAGGCGTGCGAACGCCTGAATCGCTACGTTTTTAATGCATAGCAAGCCGTAACGAACGAACGACATGCGCGGGGTCTTCTGGCTTGATTGTTATGCGGGGGTCTGATCCCAGACCCCTACTTTTCGTGAATCTGCTTGCCGCAAAGGTGCTCAATCGTAATTTCGTACAGCTGAACGCCCTTGATGTCCTTGGCGATTTCCTCCTCGACCTCTTCGGCGGTGGGGTAGTACTTGAGCGCGAGCTCGCGGACCTTGTCCTCGATAAATGCGGGGGTGTCATTCGCTAGGCGGCAACGGCCAAAGACAACGGTGCTCTGCACGTAGGGCGCCCAATCGTCGTCCTTGTACCAGTCGTTGCCGTAGACGGTAAAACAGACCTTGTCGTCACGCTTGAGAGCGTCGACCTTGTGGCCCGCCTTGGCGCCGTGGAAGTAAATCTTGTCGTGCTCAGCGTCAAAGAAGTAGTTGACGGGAATGGCGTACGGGTAGCCATCGTCGCCGTTGACGGCAAAGACGCCGCGCTTGCAGGTGGCGAGCAGCTCACGCGCCGTCTCGTCGGTGATGGCACGTTTCTTTCGGCGTAGGGGCCTAAACATCGCGGGATTCCTTTCCAATCGGGCATGGTTCTTGGGGAGAGACTATAGCGAACTGGGGCCGTGCTGCTTGATGCGGGCGAGAATGTTTTTGAGCTTTTCAAAATCGAGCGGCTTGGGCAGATGGGCGTTCATGCCGGCGTCACGTGCGGCCTTGGCGTCCTCGGCAAAAGCGTTGGCGGTCAGCGCGATGATGGGGATGTCGGCGGCGTCGGGCTTGCCGCTCAGACGAATCACGCGCGTTGCCTCATAACCGTCCATACCGGGCATCATGATGTCCATGAGGATGGCGTCGAAGCTGCCGGCGGGGTGCGACAGGTACAGGTCGACAACCTCGTTGCCGTTGGCCGCGCGGGTCACCACAACGTCCTCGGATTCAAGCAACGCCTGGGCAATTTCGGCATTCAGGTCGTTGTCTTCGGCGAGCAGGACGTTCATGCCGGCAATCGGGCAGTTGGGCATTGCCTCGACTGGCTTTATGTGGGCCCGAGGGTTCTTGTCGATATCGAGCGGAATCTGGACAGTGAACGTGCTGCCCACGCCGAGTTCGCTTGAAATCTCGATGGTGCCGCCCATCATGTCGATAAGTGATTTGACAATGGGCATGCCCATGCCGGTTCCCTGGAATTTGCTGCGGGCGTCGTCGCCCTCTTGGGCAAACGGCTCGTAAATGTGCTTCAAAAACTCAGACGTCATGCCAATGCCGGTGTCTTCGATGGTGAAGCAAAAGAGCGCACGTGCGTCGTTGAGCGGTTTGACGGTGGAAGAGAAGGTGACGGTGCCGCCATGCTTGTTGTATTTGATGCTGTTGTCGAGCAGGTTGATGATAATTCGGCGGATATGGGTGGGGCTGCCGATCATGCTCTGGTCGACGGCATAGGGCTCGCTGGCGTTGAGCAGCGTAATGCCACGGTCCGATGCGCGGAGTTTGCACAGCACCAAGGCATCGTCACAGAGCTCCTTGAGGTTGAACGATTCGTGCTCGAGTGTCACTTTGCGCTCCTCGATTTTGCCCATCTCGAGGATGTCGTTAATGAGCGAGAGCAGGTGGTTGGCAGCGACACGCGCCTTGGCGCGGCTTTCGCGAGCGACCTTTATATCGCCCTCTTTCAATTCCTCAATCTCAATAAGGCCCAAGATGCCGTTGAGCGGTGTGCGGATGTCGTGGCTCATGCGCGTGAGGAACGCGGTCTTGGCGGCGTTGGCGGCGTCGGCTTTCTGCCGCTCTTTCCGCGCGCGTTGAAGCGACCAGACAAGGATGGCGATGCCGGTCAGCAAAATGCAGATGATAACGGTGGCAATGGCGGTGCGGTTGCGGTAGAGGAATCGAAGTGTATCGGATTCTTGAGCCGAATACGATGTGGGGGAATAACTGTTCGCGGAGAGCGATTCGCCGGCATTGACGATACCCTTATTAATGATTCCCAGGAGTTGGGGATTGCCGCGCGAGATCAAGCACGATAGTTCTGCTGTGTTGGTGAGTTCCTGCGTTTCGAAATCCTCGATGTCGTAGGTGTCGCGGATGGTTTCCAGGCGCGTACTGGGGATGATGATGCAACTGGCCTCTCCTTTATTGAGCGCTTTGAGCATCTCGTTGCCGCTTGGGTACTCGGTTACCGTCGCGTCGGGGAACAGGCTCTCGAGCTCAAAGCGGTTGACGATAGCGCTCTTTGTGCAAGCGATGTTCTTGAGGTCCTTGCTCAGGTCGTTGCTGCTGTGGATAGCGGTCAGGGAGACCGTTCCCGTCGAGTTTGACTGGATGACCCCCACCTGTTCGGCGAGCCAGTAGTCACGAAAGAATGGCAGGGCGACATCGATGGTGCCTTCCGAAAGGGCTTTGATCATTTGTTTGGTGTCTGCGATGGCGACTGTTTTAACGTTAATGCCAAACTTGTCGTGCAACGTCGTCGCGAGCGAGGCAAGCGACCCCTCCATTTCGCCATCGTCATTTTGCGTGCAGTAGGGGAGCTGGTTTGTAAGATAGCCGAGCGTGATGGTGTTGCCGTTTGCTTTGAGCCAGGAGGCCTCGGCGCCGTCAAGTGATGATGACCCGCTGTTTTGGGCCGAGTAATTTGCTTTGACCTCGTCATTGTAGCGGGGGTTGAATCGGGCGATTGCCGCCATGGCGGCATTGATATCGTCCATAAGGTCGGGGCGGCTTTTGGGGACGGCGAAATAGTAGTCGCTTGAGCCTACGTAGAACATGGGGGAGGCGCTAGGCGATGAGATCGTGTCGTTCATGATGATGGCGTCGACCTCGCCGTTTGCCAACGCATCGAAGAGGCCGCCGCCACTGGCTATTTCTTTATAGGTGCAGGTAATGCCTTCGTCGGCAAGCCACTGCTGGCCGACGAAGGTCTGCATAACGCCGGGATTGCAGCCAATGGTGAGGCCCTGGAGCGCCTGGAGGTCGCCCGTGGCCAAGTCGTCTCGGTCGGGCCTGGCATAGATGTAGTAGCGCTCGGTGCCCTCGGGGTTCGATGAGAAAAGCAGCTTTTGGGCGCGTTCCTCGGAGTAGGAGATATTGGGCATGAGGTCGATCTCGCCCGCCTCGAGCTTGTCCATGAGCTCGGTGAACGTACCGGAGACATATTCGTATTTCCATCCGGGGGTGTAGTACGAGAGGGTTTGGAGGTATTCGTAACCCCAGCCCGAAAGGCGTTCGCCCGGCGTGCCTTCCTGGAAACCCTCGCTGCTGACGAGCCAGCCAACGCGTACCGTTTTGACCTGCTGCTCGGACTGGTCGGCAAGGGCCGGCACGGGTGCGGTGGCACTCAGCGCGGTAAGTGCGGTGAGCACGATGGCGAGGGCGCGATATATAGTTGAACGAAGGACAGCGGCAGCTCTCACGGGTAATCCTAACGAATCGAGACAGTACCACGTAAGGATACCAGGTCAGGTGCCCCGTTTGACCCACCTGCCGTTAAACGGTCACCCAGCAGATGTAGTCGTTGGGGACGTTCCTTTTCTGCCTGCACTTGGGGACAGTCCCTTTCTGCCGGCACAAAAGGAACGTCCCTAGCTGCCGGATGTGGGACAATACCGAGCGAATGTGATTGATTGCTCGCGGAAGGGGTCGCGATGAAAAAGCTGAGGACGCTTGCCGATGTGTTGCGCCAGGCGGGCTTCGTGCGCATCACGGGCCTGTTCCTTCTCTTCTATCTGCTCTGCTCAACGGCCGTCTGGCTGTCTGAGCCCACGACCCTCACCTTTGGTGACGGGCTCTGGTTTAGCTTTGAGACCGTTTCGACCATCGGCTTTGGCGATATTCCGGCCGAGACGCCGGTCGCCCGCGTCATCACGGTCGTCTTGAGCGTCATTAGCATCTTCTACATCGCTATGCTCACGGGTGTTGCGGTGAACTACTGCAACACGCTCATCAAGATGCGCCAAAAGGACACCATGGCGCGCTTTATGGACGACTTGGAGCATTTGGAAGAGCTCGCCCGCGATGAGCTCGCCGACCTGTCGCGTCGCGTACGTGAGTACCGCCGTCGGCAGCGCTAGGGCAAGCGTATCGCGCAGCAAGGGGGATTGCATATGAACATCACGGTGTACCTGGGCGCGAGCGTCGGTAACGACCCGGCGTTTTTGCCTGCGGTGCAGGAGCTCGGCACATGGATTGGCGCCAACGGTCACGCGCTGGTGTACGGTGGGTCCAAGTCGGGTTTGATGGGCGCGCTTGCCGATAGCGTCCTCGATGCCGGCGGCCACGTGACGGGCGTGGAGCCGAGCTTTTTTATCGAGGCCGAGTTTCAGCACGATGGCATCGACGACCTCATCGTGACGAGCGATATGGCCGAGCGCAAGGCCAAGATGATCGAGCTCGGCGACGCGTTTATCGCTTTCCCGGGTGGCACGGGCACGCTCGAGGAGATTGCCGAGGTCATGTCTGCGGTGTCGCTGGGACACCTCAACGCGCCGTGCATCCTGTATAACCTGGACGGTTATTACAACGACCTGAAGGCGCTGCTCGGCCACATGATTGAAAAGGGATTATCGAGTCCGCAGCGCCAGCGGGGGATTTACTTTGCCGAAGATTTGCACGAGATTGCTTCGATCATCAATGGTTAAGTTCTAGATTGGGCGCGCATTGCGCCCAATGGTGCCGTTTGGGGTGCAGATGGTTGACTCGTCTGGGCAGCGCTCGCTCTACAATAAAACGTATTTCTGTCGACTTTGACCACGGGAGGGCCCGATGGATAAGCTTGCAAAACCTAAAAACCGCGCGCTGTTTTTGATCAGCGTAGCCGTGACTGGCGCGCTCGCCGGCGCTGCGGTCTGGCTGTTCTTTTTTGCGATGGAACACGGCATCGATTTCTTTTGGACCGAGATTCCGCACATGCTGGGTGCTGCTTCGCCCGAGCTTGCCAGCGGTCCCTTCGGTTGTCTGCCGTACCCGTTTTTCGTCTGCCTGCTGGGCGGTCTGCTCATTGGCCTGTACGAAAAGGTGACCGGCACCAAGACCGACGACCTCAACCAGGTGATGGCCAAGGTCAAACAAGACGGACGCTATCCGTATGACAATCTGGGCAAGCTCTCGCTCGCGGCATTGCTGCCGTTGCTGTTTGGCGGAAGCATTGGTCCCGAGGC
>CAKUHM010000055.1 GCA_934655835.1 uncultured Collinsella sp.
GGCATCATGAGCGACGTGAAAAAACGAAACTTGTAAAGCAAGAGCCCACACCTTGCTTTGGAGCCGATGCTATGCTTAGGCACAATTGTCTTGAGGAGCATATGCCTATGTCTACGTTTTTGAATGCCAGCCCCATCTTTGGGCCCGTTCGCAGCCGTCGCCTTGGTCTCTCGCTCGGCGTCAACATGATGCCGGCCAGCGGCAAAATCTGCACGTTCGACTGCATCTACTGCGAGAACGGCCTCAACGCCGAGCGCCCCTGCCATGAGCCGTATAACACGGCTGCCGTGGTACTCGAAGCGCTCGAGGCAAAGCTGCGCGAGATGGCAGCCGAGGGCGAGCTCCCCGATGTAATCACCTTCGCAGGCAACGGCGAGCCCACCGCCGCACCGGAGTTTCCACAGGCCATCGCCGGCGCCGTCGCGCTGCGCGACGAGCTTGCCCCAAACTCCAAGATCGCCGTGCTCTCCAACGGCACACGCGCCGACCGCCCCGAGGTGCACGACGCGCTCATGATGGTCGACGACAACATTCTTAAGCTCGATACCGTCGACCCGGCGTTTATCCAGCTGCTCGACCAGCCTGTTAGCCCCTACGACGTCGAGCACCAGATCGAGACGTTCGCAAGCTTTGACGGTCACGTTATTATCCAGACGATCTTTTTGACCGGCGAGGATCAGGGCAAGCCCATCGACAACACCGGCGAGGAGTACGTTGCCCCCTGGCTCGCGGCGCTCAAGCGCATTCGCCCGCAAGAAGCGACCATCTACACGGTGGCGCGCGAGACACCGGTCGCCGGCCTTGCCAAAGCAGCGCCCGAGGTGCTCGACGCCATTGCCGCGCGCGTCCAAGCCCTCGGCATCCCCTGCCAGGTGAGCTACTAGCGCGGCCGCCCGCCAGCAGCTAAATTAGCCCCATCCCAAATGAGCTGGTCTGCGGGTGGGCTATACTAGCTGCGAACGAAAGGAAGTTAGCCATGTTTGACAAGGGACCTGTGCCCGGCCGCAACGACGCTTGCTGGTGCGGCAGCGGCAAGAAATATAAGAAATGCCACAGCGCCTTCGACGAGCGCCTCGAGCGCCTGTGGGAGGAGGGCTGGGAGGTTCTGCCCCGCGCGCTCTACAAGACGCCCGCCGATATCGAGGGCATCAAGCGCTCCGCCGCCATCAACGTGGGCGTGCTCGACTACGTAGGCGAGCACATCGCCGCGGGCATGACCACCAACCAGATCGACCAGATGATCTACGACTACACCGTCGAGCACGGCGGCACGCCGGCCGACCTCAACTACGAGGGCTATCCCAAGAGCGTGTGCACCTCGATCAACGACGTCGTCTGCCACGGCATTCCCTGCGACACGGACGTACTGCACGAGGGCGACATCATCAACGTGGACTGCTCCACGATCCTGGACGGCTACTTTAGCGATTCGAGCCGCATGTTCTGCATTGGCGAGGTTTCGGCCGAGCGCCAGCGCCTGGTCGACGTCACCCGTGCGAGCGTGGAGGCGGGCCTTGCCGCCGTCAAGCCGTGGCTGCCGCTGTCCGTGATGGCCGAGGCCGTGCAAAAGACGGTCGAGGACGCCGGCTTTAGCGTGGTGCGCGAGTACGGCGGACACGGCATCGGTAAGGAGTTCCACGAGGATCCGTTTGTGGGCTTTACCACCGAGGCACCCGATGTGGACACCATCATGGTGCCGGGCATGGTCTTTACCATCGAGCCCATGGTCAACGCCGGTAAGCCCGACATCAAGATCAGCAAGGGCGACGGCTGGTGCGTGCGCACCAAGGACGGCAGCGACTCGGCTCAGTGCGAGGTTCAGCTTGTGGTGACCGAGGACGGATACGAGCTACTGAGCTGGTAGCCGCAGATACGCCGGGCCGCGCGAAGGATATGTTAACCATCGCACGGCCCGGCTTTTTTGTGCCGTTTTGCCTGATAAAACCTGCCAAAATAAACCTGTCCCTTTTTGGCAGGTTTGATAGAGAGGATTTCTCTTGAACATCTTGGTTTTGCTGCCCGTCAACGATCGCCATCGTGCGATTCTGGAGTCGAGCGCTCCGGGCGAGGACTTTATCTACACGAGCGCCAACGCCGTCACGCGCGAGCAGGTCGCCGATGCCGACGTAATCCTGGGCAACATCGACCCCGCCATGCTCACGGCGTGCGAGCATCTCCAGCTGCTGCAGCTGCAGAGTGCCGGCTACGACGACTACCTTGCCGCCGGCACCGTACCGGCCGAAGCAAAGCTCTCCTGCTCGGTGGGCGCCTACGGACAGGCCGTGAGCGAGCATATGTTTGCCATGGTCCTTGCCATGATGAAGCGCCTGCCCGGCTATCAGGACCTGCAGCGCAAGCATCGCTGGGAGGATCTGGGGCCAGTCACCTCGCTCAAAAATGCCAATGTGCTGGTGCTGGGCGCGGGGGACATCGGCGGGCACTTTGCCACGCTCTGCCGCAGCATGGGCGCGCACGTCCGCGGCATCAAGCGCCATCCGCTCGTCTACCCCATCGTGTTTGAGGACATGGACGGCATGGACGCCCTGCCCGGGCGCCTGGCCGAGGCCGACGTCGTCGCATCCTTTATGCCCAGCACGCCCGAGACCTGCGGGCTTGCGAATGCCGAGTTTTTCGCCGCGATGAAGCCGGGCGCCTTCTTTGCCAACGGCGGCCGCGGCGACCTCGTGGTTGCCGACGACCTGGTCGCCGCCCTTGAGTCCGGGCACCTTGCCGGCGCCGCGGTCGACGTCACCGATCCCGAGCCGCTGCCCGCGACAAGCCCGCTGTGGGATGCGCCCAACATGCTCATCACGCCGCACATCTCCGGCTGGTTCCACCTAGAGGCCACGCTCAACAACGTGGTGGATATCGCCGCCGAGAATCTGCGCCACCTGCAAGCTGGCGAAACGCTGCGCTGCTGGATCGAGCATTAATTTGTTCCGGCGTTTTACCAAACGCCGGAACCACCCGACGCTGCGAGCCCGCCGTTTGGCCAATCTGCCGTTCAATTTCAAAGGCGCGACCAGAAGGTCAGCGCCTTTTCATTTCACGGCACCTTGACTCAAACGGTGGGCTCTCGCTGACTCTTGTTCTACCTGCGGCGTTTTCTAATAATTACAGCGCTGCTAGACATTTTCTTGCGTTTTCGACGTTCATTGCTGCAACGGGCGCGTGCGAGCAGAGCTTAGCGTCGTTAGTGACCAAGAGGTCTGTTTTTACGCGCATCGCCGCCGCGATGATTAAATCGTCTTCATAATCGTTATGGAGCTCGCGCTGTTTGCTCGCCATCCATATGTCGCTCAGGTCACAGGGCACCGGCGTTGCAATTTGTGACAGCACGTCGAGACAGTCCCATGCAAGTGACGTCGCTGCGGCAGCGGCATCTTGAGAAAGCGAGCCATGCTCTCGTCGATACCATGCCTTGTGTTCACTCGAAATCAAATAGAACAGGTCCTTCGATGATGTTGCTGCATACAGCAGCTCAACCTGTGCCGCACACGCATCGCGCAAAAAATCAATCGCCGCCGAGCGGCCGCGCCTTGAAGGAATGAAGTAATCAAGCCATACGTTGGTATCGACCAAAATGCGTTTTGGGGCCTCACTCATACAACCAGCCCATCTCCTCGCCATAGCGATCCGCATAGGCATTCCGTTTGAGCTCTTCATCGCCCGAGGGCTGCGCCTTAGCCAAGTCGATTCCCGACTCACGGCAGGCGGTGATAAACAGTTCTGAACCTTGATCGATGAGCTCGAGCTTGCGTTTGGCAGCCTTCTCGCGCTCGCGTTGCTCCGCTCGGGCTCGATCGGGCGAAAGGATGTCCTGGAGCACGCCGGGCCGATCAGCCAGAGATGCCGCAAGTTGCCAGAGCGCACGCACCGCTTGGCTCGGCGTCATACCGGCCTTGGAGAGAGCGGCGTCCCCACTTCTTTTAAGATCGGCATCGAGACGTACGTTGATCTGAGCGGCGGTTGTGGTCATAACCCCTCCTTAGTACTTCAAAACTATCATAAAATACTATGGTAGATACGTAAAGCATGTAAAGCACTTATAAGCATTAGCCGTACTCTGTACACAAAAAGCCGCCGAGGCACACTGCACCTCGGCGGCTACGTATCACCGATCCAGTTCGGTTCCACCCTTCGCATTCGCCCAGATAAAACCTGCCAAAATTAACATCCCTTTTTGGCAGGTTTTAGAGCTCCACACTTTCGGCGCCGTTGATGGTTAGGTTTCGCTCGTAGAAGGCGGTGAGGGCGCGGATAGCGTACATCACATCGCGCACGCCGCCGGTCTCGTAGCTCGAGTGCATGGCAAGCTGCGGCAAGCCCACGTCCACGGCATGCATGCTCGCCTGCATATTGGACAGATTGCCCAGGGTAGAACCGCCGGCCATATCGCTCTTGTTGGCGAAGGCCTGCGTGGGCACGTCGGCGTCATCGCAAATAGCCTGGAACACCGCACGGCTAAAGGCATCGGTGCAGTAGTGCTGGTTGGCGGCTTCCTTGATGACGATGCCGCCGTTGAGCACGACCTGGTTGCGGGCGTCGCACTTCTCGGCGTGGTTGGGGTGCACGGCATGCGCGTTGTCGCAGCTCACGAGCATCGAGGCGGCAAGTGCGCGGTGGTACGACTCGTCATCGAAGCCCAGCGACCCGTTAATGCGGCGCAGCGCGTCGGCCAAGAACGTCGACATGGCGCCCTGCTTGGTCTCGGAGCCAACCTCCTCGTTATCGAAGCAGCAAAAGACCGAAACGTCATGCGCGTTCTCGGCACCCAAAAATGCCTGCAGCGAGGTGTAGGCGCAGGCCAGGTCGTCAAGTTTGGGCGTCGAGATAAACTCGTCAGCCCAGCCCCAAATACGCGCATCCTGTCGGTTGACCAGGAACAGGTCGCGGCCCAGAATCTGCTCAGGCTCAACATCCAGTTCCTCAGCGATCAGGGCGTCAAAATCTCCCTGCTTAAGGTC
This sequence comes from uncultured Collinsella sp., assembly GCA_934655835.1. The sequence goes on from CAKUHM010000055.1 coordinate 4,968, forward strand.
ACCGGCGCTGATGAGCGGGCACAGGTCGACGGCGCGGTTGGGAGCAAAGCCCTCGTTAACGCCGCGGTTCATGTGGATGGCAAGGCTCGGGATGATGGCGACTTCGCGCTCGGTGGCAAGCAGGCGGCTCTCAATGCGGTCACCCTCGCGCACCAGCACGCGGCCCGCGAGCGCCAGCGGGCGATCGAACCAGGTGTAGTCGATCATACCGCCGTAGGCCTCGGCGTTCAGGCGTAGCGTCTCGCCCGCGCCGTCAAGCTCAGGCACGGCCTTGACCTTAAACATCGGGGAATCGCTGTGCGACGCCGTGAGCTGAAAATGGTAGTCACCGGCAACGCCGTCCTCGCCCCACGTCGCTGCCAAGTCCTCGCCCACCTTAAAGGCGATAACGCTCGAGGTATTGCGCTGCGTGTAATAACGCCCGCCCGGCTCGATGTCCCACGCCGCATTCTCGGGCAGGTAGGTAAAGCCCGCCTCGTCGAGCTCAGCCATAATGGTCGCCGCCGTATGGAACATGCTGGGGCATGCCTCGATAAAGTCGATAAGGTCATTGGCAGCCTCGATATCGTCGGCCGTCACATGCGCGCGCTCGGGCGCTTCCTGATCCGTCATGTTCTCCCCTTTCGCTGGGCTGATGATCCCCTCCAGCATACCCCGCCACGCCAGCGCCGCACTCTTCATTCCGTGCTTAATTCCGCGCCGCTCACCAAGTTGAGCCATCATGCCCGCGCTCCTTTTGCGACAATTGCGCTAACAGGACGAGAGGAGCCGTCATGAAGCCACGTAACATTGCCATCGCCTGCGGTGTCGCGGGTGTCGCCGTCGGCCTTGCCGCCGCCACCGGTATCGTTTATCACAAGCAAATCAAGTCCGCCGCGTCGCTCAAACGCTTGACCGACTATGCGGATGGCTATGACCTGTACGCAATCGACATCGCTTACGACTACGACCTTGACCGCATCATCGCAGCCGATGTACGCGACGACCAGGCCTACATTGATGCCGTAGTGGCTCAGGTGTTGCCCGGCGTGCCGGCACATGTCCAGGCGCCCCAGTTTGCCTGCAGCGCCTTTGCCGCCGTGGATGCCGAGGGCCGTGTTCGCACCGGTCGCAATTACGACTTTAAGGACGACACCTCGGCGCTGCTGGTGCGCAATCACCCGCGCGACGGCTATGCCTCCATCGGGTTTGCCGCCCTTAACAACCTGGGCGCCAACACTCCACTTGGCTCCGTCGCCGGACGCGCTGCGGCGTTGATGGGCCCGTTTGCCCAGCTCGACGGCGTCAACGAATGTGGCGTGTCCATTGCCGTGCTCACCCTGGATTCCAAACCCTGTGACCAGGACACGCAGCGCCCCGTCATCAATACTTCGCTCGCCATCCGCCTGGTACTCGACCGCGCCGCCACCACGCAGGAGGCCGTCGACCTGCTTTCTGCCTACGACATGCACGCCATGGCCGGACGCGACTACCACTTCTTTATCAACGACGCCGCCGGTGACGCGCGGGTGGTGGAGTGGGATCCGCGCGACCCCGACCGCGCATGCAAGGCGACTCCTGTACGCCAGGTTACGAACTTCTACGCCTGCTATGGTGACGAAGTGCTCCCCAACCAAAAGAACGGTGAGCTGGGCCATGGCAAGGAACGCGCCATCGCCATCGCCGATGTCCTCGACGCCCATGTCGGTGCCCAAGACGAGACAGTCGCTTGGAAGGCCCTACGCGCTGCGGCGCAAGAACCCAATCCGGAAGACATCACCAGCAACACGCAGTGGTCGGTCATCTTCGACAACACCGAGCCCGCTGCCGCCATCACGCTGCGCCGCCACTGGGGCGACGTCGACGCCTTCGCACTGTAAGGAGCCAGGCCCATCGACCTTACGCTCGCCTGACGTTGCTTACATTTCTATACGCTTGAGCTAACACGTTTTACCTCCGCATCAACAGTGTGCGGGGGTAAACTTATGCGCATGTTATAACTTGCCCGGAAGGATTCATCATGCTCAGGATCGGTCTTCTTACCAGTGGCGGCGACTGCCAGGCGCTCAACGCCACCATGCGCGGCATTGTCAAAACGCTTATGACCAATAGCGAAGAACCTATCGAGATCTATGGTTTTGAGGACGGCTACCAGGGCCTTATCTACAGCAGGTTCCGCGTCATGACGCCCGCCGATTTTAGCGGTATCCTCACCCGCGGCGGCACCATCCTGGGCACGAGCCGCACACCGTTCAAGCGTCTGGATACCCCCGAGACCGATGGTGTCGAGAAGGTGCCGGCGATGGTCCACACCTATCACAAGCTGCAGCTCGACTGCCTGTTTATGCTGGGCGGCAACGGCTCCACCAAGACCGCCAACCGCCTGCGCGAAGAGGGCCTCAACGTTATCGCCCTGCCCAAGACCATCGATAACGACACCTGGGGCACCGAGTTGACGTTTGGCTTTACGAGCGCCATCGACGTCGCCACCAAGTGCATCGACGACATCCACACCACTGCCTCGAGCCACGGCCGCGTGTTTGTCATCGAGATCATGGGCCACAAGGTTGGCTGGATCCCGCTGTACGCCGGCGTCGCGGGCGGCGCGGATGTCATCTTGATCCCCGAAATCCCCTACGACATGGATAACGTCATCAAGACCATCGAGCATCGCATGGAGACCGGCAGCCGCTTTACCATCGTGGCAGTCGCCGAGGGCGCTATCTCCAAGGAGGACGCGGCGCTGTCCAAGAAGGAGTACAAGAAGAAGCTCGCCGAGCGCACGAGCCCGTCGATTGTCTACGACATCGCCAAGGAGATCGAGGCTAAGACCGGCCGCGAGACCCGCGTCGCCATCCCCGGTCACACGCAGCGCGGCGGCCAGCCCGATGCTCAGGACCGTATCTTTGCGACCCAGTGCGGCGTCGAGGCGGCACTTGGCTGCCTGCGTGGCGAGTTTGGCTACATGATCGCCCTGCGCGACGGCAAGATGTGCCACATGCCGCTCGAGGAGGTCGCCGGCAAGCTCAAGTATGTCGACCCCCAGAGCGACCTGGTGCGCGAGGCCAAGGCGTTGGGCATCAGCTTCGGCGACGAATAGCCCCTGCCCGGATTGATCCCACCGGAGGCCCCAGGGCTTACCTCCCAAATCGTCCTCGGACATGTCAGGAC
>CAKUHM010000056.1 GCA_934655835.1 uncultured Collinsella sp.
GTAGCGCCCATGCCCTTGAGCACCTTGCCCATCACGTGGACATCGGAAATATCGGGCACGTTCTGCAGCGTCGTCTTGCCCGGCGCCAGAAGCGTTGCCGCCATAAGTTTGAGCGCGGAGTTCTTGGCGCCCGAGACAGGCACGGAACCTCCGATGGCGTGGCCACCCTCAACGCGGATAATATCCAAGGTCTACCCTTTCAAAAAGCATGCCCGGGGTGGCTGGGCCATCCCGGGCATGATGTGTTCGCAAATGGTCGAACGCTAAATCGTTTGACTATTGGGCAAGCTTGAGCTTACACCATGCGATTTCATTATAGAGGTAGGCGCGGCGTGCATCATCCTCCGACAAATTACCCAGCTTCTCTTCAAAACCTTGAATATCAGCTTTAACCTTGTCGGCGTCGACGGTCGCCAGATCGCAAGCGCGCTCGGCGAGGACGGTCACGACATCGTCCGCAACCTGGGCATAGCCGCCGGCCACGGCAAACGTGTGGTCGACAGTGCCCATGGCCTTATCGGAAACGCGAACGTAACCGCGGTCGATCGTGCAGATTTCGCTGGAATGGGCAGGCAGGACGCCAAACTCGCCATCCGTGGACGGAATCGACACAAACGCAGCGTCGCCCTCATAGGCGCAGCTCACGGGGCACACGATGCGGATACGCATAACCTACTTCTCCCCCATCTTGCGGGCGCGCTCGCGCACGTCCTCAATCGTGGAAGCATAGCGGAAAGCCTGCTCGGGCAGGTCATCGGCCTTGCCGTCGACAATCTCGGCGAAGGAGCGGACGGTATCCTCGACGCGGACGTAGACACCGGGGTTGCCGGTGAACTTCTCGGCGACGTGGAAGGACTGCGAGAGGAACTGCTGGATCTTACGGGCGCGGTTGACCGTAAGGCGCTGCTCCTCGGACAGCTCGTCCATACCCAGAATGGCGATGATGTCCTGAAGGTCGGAGTACTCCTGCAGGAGCTCCTGGACCTTGACTGCGACACGGTAGTGCTCCTCGCCGACGATCGAGGGATCGAGAGCGTCGGAGGAAGACGCGAGCGGGTCAATGGCCGGGAACAGGCCGAGCGACGAAATGCTACGCGAAAGAACCGTGGTGGCGTCGAGGTGCGTAAACGTCGTGGCAGGTGCCGGGTCGGTCAGGTCGTCTGCGGGGACGTAGACGGCCTGGACGGAGGTAATGGAACCCGTCTTGGTCGAGGTAATGCGCTCCTGGAGGTCGCCCATCTCGGTAGCCAGCGTAGGCTGGTAACCGACGGCGGAGGGCATACGGCCCAGCAGTGCGGAAACCTCGGAACCGGCCTGAGAGAAGCGGAAAATGTTGTCGATGAACAGCAGAACGTCCTGGCCACGATCGCGGAAGTACTCAGCGGTGGTAAGGCCGGCCAGACCGATGCGCAGACGCGCTCCGGGCGGCTCGTTCATCTGACCATAGACCAAGCAGGTCTTGTCGATAACGCCCGACTCGCTCATCTCGAGGTACAGGTCGGTACCCTCACGGGTACGCTCGCCGACGCCGGTGAACACCGAGGTGCCGCCGTGCTCCTGGGCGAGGTTGTTAATGAGCTCCTGAATCAGAACGGTCTTGCCGACGCCGGCGCCGCCGAACAGACCCGTCTTGCCGCCACGGATGTAGGGCTCAAGCAGGTCGACGGCCTTGATGCCGGTCTCGAAGATCTCGGTCTTGGTGGTGAGCTCGTCGAAACGGGGCGCTGCATGGTGGATGGGATAGAACTCCTCCACCTCGGGCATGGGCTTACCGTCGACGGGCTTACCCATGACGTTCCAAATGCGGCCGAGCGTCTTGGGGCCAACGGGCATCTTCATGGGCTCACCGGTATCGGTGGCGATGAGGCCGCGCTGCAGGCCGTCGGTCGAGGACATGGCGACCGTGCGGACGACGCCGCCCGGAAGCTGGCTCTCAACCTCGAGGATCGTGCTCAGGTGACCGATCGGGGTCTCGGCCTCGACCGTGAGCGCGTTGTAGATCGGGGGCACCGCGCCGTCAAACTTGACGTCGACGACAGGGCCGATGATACGCACGATGCGACCATTACCGGCAGTCGTCTTCTTGGTGGCTTCCTCGACCGCAAGCTTTACGGTGTTATTAGCCATTACTGTTCCTCCAATGCTGAGGCTCCGCCGACGATCTCGTTGATCTCGGTCGTGATCGAAGCCTGGCGCACGCGACTATACGTGCGGGTAAGGGTCGAGATGATCGCGGTGGCGTTTTCCGTCGCGGAGTGCATGGCCTTGCGGCGTGCACCCTGCTCGGCGGCCGCCGAATCGATCAGGGCCTGGTAGATGACCGTCAGGATATACGACGGTACAAGCTTGCCGAGAACATGCTCGGGAGAGGGCACGAACTCGAACGTGGACGAGATGCGCTTAGGGGCGTCGGTCTCGTTCTTACGCGGACCGTGGGCCATAGCGATCATCTCGGGATCGAGCGGCAGCAAGTGCTCGACGCGAAGCTCCTGATCCACGCGGTTCTTGGCGTGGTGGTAGACAAGCTCGACACGGTCAAGCTCACCGGCACGATACGCATCGCAGATATGAGAGGAGATCATGCGGGCCTGATGGAAATCGGGCTCGGAGGAATTGCCCTCAAAGTGCATGATGACGTTTGCGCGGTCGCGGAAATACGTGGCCGGTTTACGCCCGCACGCGATGATCTCGCACTCGATGCCGTCGTTCGCCCAAGAAGCGGCGAGCTTTTCGGCCGTGCGCTCCACTGTCGTATTGAAACCGCCGGCAAGGCCGCGGTCCGAGGCAATAACGACAATCAGGCCACGCTTGACGCTCTCATGCTTCTGCAGCATGGGATCGGTGCCCGAACAGGAGGCGTCGCCGGCGACCGTCAACATGACGTCGGTCAGCGCCTCCTTATAGGGCTCGGCCTGCTTGGAGCGATCGAGGGCACGACGGATCTTGGCCGTAGAGACCATCTCCATCGTGCGCGTGATCTGCTTGGTCGTGGTAACCGAGGAGATTCGCTTCTTAATGTCGCGAAGGTTGGCCATAGGGCTTAGTTCTCCTCTGATCCAGAAACATCCGAATGGTGCTTGGCCATGAACTGCTGCTTAAAGTCGCCGATGACGCGCAAGAGCTCAGCCTTGGTGTCGTCATCGATCTTCTTGGCGCGAACCTTGTCGAGCAGCAAGCCAAAGCCATTGTCCATGTACTCGATGAGCTCGGCACGGAAGGGCAGCACGTCGGCGATCTCCAGGTCGTCCAGGAAGCCCTCGTTGCCAGCAAACAGCGCGACGATCTGCTCGGAAACCTCGAACGGCTTGTAGCGCGGCTGCTTAAGGAGCTCGGTCATGCGAGCGCCGTGGGTAAGCTGCTTTTGCGTGGCCTCGTCGAGGTCGGAGCCGAACTGCGTAAAGCCGGCGAGCTCCTGGTACGAAGCGAGGTCCAGACGGAGGTTACCGGCGACCTGCTTCATGGCCTTGGTCTGAGCGTCGCCACCGACGCGGGACACGGAAATGCCCACGTCGACTGCCGGGCGCTGACCCTGGAAGAAGAGCTCGGACTGCAGGTAGATCTGACCGTCGGTAATGGAAATGACGTTGGTCGGAATGTAGGCCGAGACGTCGCCGTCCTGGGTCTCGATGATCGGCAGAGCCGTCATGGAGCCGTAGCCGTTCTTCTTGGACATCTTGACGGCACGCTCGAGCAGGCGAGAGTGCAGGTAGAAGATGTCGCCAGGATAGGCCTCGCGTCCGGGCGGACGATGCAGCGTCAGCGACATCTGACGGTAGGCCACAGCCTGCTTGGACAGGTCGTCGTAGATGACGAGCACGTGGCCGCCGGGGTTGGTCTCGCTGGCAGGCTTGCCGTCCTCGCCGTTGTACATAAAGAACTCGCCGATAGCGGCACCGGCCATAGGCGCGATGTACTGCATAGGGGCGGAATCGGCAGCGGTGGCCGAAACGATGATGGTGTAGTCGAGCGCACCGTGCTGAGCGAGGGTCTCGCGGATGTTGGCAACCGTGGAGGCTTTCTGGCCGATGGCGACATAGATGCAGACCATGCCCTTGCCACGCTGATTGAGGATAGCGTCGATGGCGATGGCGGTCTTGCCGGTCTTACGGTCGCCGATGATGAGCTCACGCTGACCGCGACCGATAGGCACCATGGAGTCGATGGCCAACAGGCCGGTCTGAACCGGCTCGCACACCGGGGTACGGTCGATGACGCCGGGGGCCTTGAACTCGATGGGACGACGGTGCGTGGCGACGATGTCGCCCAGGCCGTCGATGGGCTGGCCGAGCGGATTGACGACGCGGCCGAGCATGGCGCGGCTCACGGGGATATCCATAATGCGGCCAGTGGTGCGGCACTCGTCGCCTTCCTTGATGGAGTCGACGGCACCGAACAGAACGGCGCCGACCTCGTCACGATCAAGATTCTGGGCAAGGCCGAAGACGGTCTCACCGGTATCGGAGCTCTTGAACTCCAGAAGCTCGCCTGCCATGGCGCTCTTGAGGCCGGAGACGCGCGCGATGCCGTCGCCTACCTCGTCGACCGTTGAAACCTCATGCGTATCGACCGTCGCGGAGAGGCTCGTGAGCTGCTCCTGCAGTTTCTTGGCGATATCCTGGGCATTGAGGGTTTCGGACATTAGGCTTCACCTCCGTACGAATTAGCAGAGTTTGCGAGGGTCTCCTGCGCGATGCGCAGCTGCGTCTTGACCGAAATGTCACGACGCTCGCCGCGGGCCTCGAGCACCAGGCCGCCCACGATAGACGGGTCGACCTGCTCGATAAGGAATACCTTGCGGCCGAAGTCCTGCTCGCATTTCTTAGTGATGGTTTGACGCAGCTCGTCGTCGAGCGGGATCGCCGTGGTGACGGTCACGCCCACTACATCCTCGTCTTCCTCGGCAACATACTTAAAGGCAGCTGCCACCTTGGGAAGAAGGTCGAGCTGGTCGCGCTTGGACATGGTGTCGAGCACGGCGATGATCTCGGGGCTGGCGCTAGCCAGGCGCTCGATCATCTCGAGGTCCTCGAACACATGGTTCTCGGCCTTGGCGGCTTCCAGAAGGGAGCGCGCGTAGGTCTCGAGCACCTTGTCCTGATAGCGGCTAGTCGGCATTCAGGCTACCTGCTTCCTGGATGTAGCGCTCGATGAGCTTCTTCTGCTCGGCCTCGTCCTCGAGTGCCTCGCCCACGATCTTGGTGGCGACGGCAACGGACAGGTCGGCGATGGAGCTCGCGGCACCGGCGTAGATGGACTTGCGCTCGTCCTCGACGGTCGTGTGGGCCTTGGCGATGATCTCCTCGGCCTCCTTGTGAGCAGCCTCGATGATACGGGCGCGCTCGGACTCGGCGTCCTTACGGGCCTCGAGAACGATATCGGCAGCCTGACGACGGGCGTCAGTGACGATCGAGTCGGACTCAGCGCGCTTGGCGATAGCCTCCTGCTTGGTCTTCTCGGCCTCGTCGAGGCTCTCCTCGATCTTCTTGCCGCGCTCCTCCATGGTTTTCATGATGCCCGGCAGGGCGACCTTGGCCAGCACGATCCAGATGATCAGGAAGGCGATGAGCGCCGGGATGAACTCCGCCATCTTAGGGATGAGGATGTCCGCACCGGCAGCGCCGTCCTCGGCGAACGCGGATACCGGCATGAGCAGCGCGGCCGCGGACGCGGAGAGTGCGATCGCGCTCTTCTGGGATGAAAGATTCATACTTGACGCTCCGTGCTATTTAACGATCAGCGCGACAACGAAGCCGATCAGAGCCAGAGCCTCGCCGAAGGCGGAGCCCATGATGAAGACGGTGAACACGCGGCCCTGGACCTCAGGCTGACGGGCCATAGCACCCGTAGCACCCAGAGCAGACAGGCCGATAGCAAGACCAGCGCCGATAACACCGAGACCGTAACCGATAACTCCCACGATTCCTCCTTTGTCGTGCGTGTCTTATTTCACGCAGGATAACCTTTTTATAACTGCCGGGCTCCATGGGTACGGGCACCGGCGGTTTAACGAATTGCCTTACCTTTAGGCGCGAACGGAAGACTACTCCTCCTCCGCGACCTCCTCTGCCTCGGAGACATACACGGCGGTAAGGACCGTGAAGACGTAGGCCTGGATAGCGCCGACCACAAGCTCGATCGCATAGATCAGGATGAGGATGGCAAGCCAGGCCAGCGAAGGCAGGGCGCCGACGGCGTGGGCCGCGGAAACCTGCTGAAGCAGCGGCTGCATGAACATGCTCGCCATGATGGCGAACGAGCCCATGACCACGTGTCCTGCGAACATGTTGCAGAACAGACGGACGGCGAGCGTGATGAGGCGCAGGAAGGTCGAGAAGAGCTCGACGACCCACACGAGCACGTTCATCGGGAAGCTCACGCCCTGCGGGGCGAGGCTCTTGATGTAGCCGATCACGCCGTGAGCCTTGCATCCGTAGTAGATGAAGTACACGAAGGCGAAGATGGCGAGCGCGGCGGTGGAGCCGATTGCGCCGGTGCCGGGCTTCATTCCCGGAATCAGGCCGATCATGTTATTGATCAGGATGAACAGGAAAAGCGAGCACAGGAACGGGAAGTGCTTCTTCCAGTTCTCACCCACGACGCCCTTGCCGATATCGTTCTCGACGTACTCGATGATGTACTCGAAACCGTTAACGAAGAAGCCCTTGGGAACCAGGGTCTGCTTCTTCTTGAACACGGCCAGGACGATCAGGAGCACGATCGTGGAGACGATCAGCCAAAACGAGTACTGCGTGATGCCGCAGCTCAGATCGCCCACGACAGGGGTGGAGCTGAACTCGCTGACCAGATGATTAATCTCATCAGGCAGCTTTTCAAAAATTTCCACGACTTACCTTTCGACCTCATGAGGTTCTCGCAGCGCCTTGGCGACACGAACCGTGCAGGTGGCCATAAAGGCCACGAAGCCGATCGCCTCGCCCAGGAGGAACATGCGAAACGCCTCTCCGAACAACGCAAACACAACCAAGGTAAAGACGAGCAGGGCGATTGCCGAGACCGCCAGACTCACCATGCCCTTGAGCATGTCCGCATTCTGTTTATCGTCAAGAACCGGCTTGAGCGTAAAGACAAAGGGAAGGAAGGCAATTGCGCCCGCGATGGCGCCTGCAACGATAGCGAGCAGATCGGCTATCTGAAACACTGGCATCCTCGCTTTCCTTGTTTAAACGCTTCACAGCGCAGTCCCAGCCAAACATTGGTGACTATTGTACGAGCCAATCGCCAAAGTACAACCGAAAAACAAACGGTTAATACGCACCTGTACGTTTTCTTAAGACCTTCTTTATGCCGCAGTTACGGTAATACGCTTTTTCGAACCCCACGGGGCAAAACGTCCATTAACAGGAGTGCGCGTGGACGCCTTTTGCTCGCCCGAGCGCACCATTTCTTCGTATTTGCGGCCGTAACCGACAAGGCTCAGCGACTAGAGCGTGCCGTAGATGCGGTCGCCGGCGTCGCCCAAGCCGGGAACGATGTAGGCGGCCTCGTTGAGATGGTCGTCGATGGCGCAGGTGTAAATATGGACGTCGGGATCTGCCTCGGTGAGCGACTTGAGGCCCTCGGGCGCAGCGACGATGCATAGCATGCGAATATCCTTGACACCGCGCTCGCGCAGGTAGCTGATGGCCATCTCGGCCGAGCCGCCCGTGGCGAGCATGGGGTCGACGACCAGGCAGATACGCTGGTCGATATCCTTGGGCATCTTGCAGTAGTACTCGTGCGGCTCGTGGGTGACCTCGTCGCGCTCCATGCCAATATGGCCCACGCGAGCGGAGGGCACCAGGTCGAGGATGCCGTCGACCATGCCAAGGCCGGCGCGCAGGATGGGGACGATGGCGAGCTTTTTGCCGGCGAGTTGCTTGAAGGTTGCGGTGGTGATGGGGGTCTCGACCTCGACGTCTTCCATAGGCAGGTCGCGCATGGCCTCGTAGCCATCAAAAAGCGCGAGTTCGCGCACGAGCTGGCGGAACTGGTTGGTGCCGGTGTTTTTGTCACGCAGGATCGACAGCTTGTGCTG
>CAKUHM010000057.1 GCA_934655835.1 uncultured Collinsella sp.
TCGTGCCCATCGAGGCACGGCGCGGGGCTCTCCTCGATCAGCTTTTGGTTGCGGCGCTGCACCGAGCACTCGCGCTCGCCGAGCGAAAAGACATGGCCCTGTTTATCGGCCATAATCTGCACCTCGACATGGTGCGCCGGGGCCACGAACTTCTCCATGTAGCACTCGCCGTCGCCAAAAACGGCCTCGCCCTCGGCACGTGCCTCAATAAAGGCCTTTGCCGCATCCTCCACGCGCTCGACCTTGCGAATGCCGCGACCGCCGCCGCCCGCACGGGCCTTGATGAGCACGGGGCAGCCGATGCGCTCGGCCTCGGCCGTCGCCTCCTCGGGGCTTTTGAGCAAATCGCAGCCCGGCACGATGGGCACGCCCGCGGCGGCAGCCGTTCGGCGCGCGGCATCCTTGTCGCCCATACTGTCGATGACCTCGGCCGAAGGACCGACAAACGCCAGACCGTACTTGTCGCAATCGCGCACAAAGCTCGCCTTTTCGGAGAAAAAGCCATAGCCGGGATGGATTGCCTTTGCCCCCGACTTGACAGCACAGGTGAGCACGGCATCGTCGTTGAGGTAGCTCTCGGCAAGACGCGGACCGCCGATGCAATAGGCCTCATCGGCGAGCTGCACATGCAGCGCGTCCGCATCGGCCGTGGAGTAGACGGCGACGGTCTTGATGCCCATATCGCGGCACGCGCGGATAACACGGACCGCGACCTCGCCGCGGTTGGCGATGAGCACTTTATCGAACATGAAGCCTTCCTTAACTTTCGTGCACGAGCGCAAAGGACATATCGGCGCGGCAGCACACCTCGCCGTTAACGCTCGCGATGCCCGTCGCAAAGCGGAACGGTCCGCGCGCACGCGTGATTGAACACACCAGGTCCACGGTGTCGCCCGGGCGCACCGGACGCTTAAAACGCACCTTGTCGAGGCTCGTGTAGAACGGCGTCGCGCCACGTGCTTCCTCGTCGCCCATCAGCAACACGCAGCAGTTTTGAGCGAGCATCTCGCACTGAATCACGCCGGGGACGACCGGGTTTCCCGGAAAATGCCCCTGCAAAAAGTACTCATCGCCCGTAATCGTGATCTTACCGTGGGCCTCGTCGCCCACCAGCTCCGCCTCATCGAGCAAGAGCATGGGCTCGCGATGCGGCAACAGTTCCTTAAGCTCTTCTTTGTTCATGGATATCACCTATCCGATCCTCATGAGGCAGCTGCTAAACTCCACGAGGTCGCCGTCGGCCACGCAGATCTCGAGCACCTCGCCGTCCGACTCTGCCGTCACCTCGTTAAGGACTTTCATGGCCTCGATGATGCAGAGGGTCTCGCCGGCCTTGACCTTGGATCCCACGTGTACAAACGGCTCGTCGCCCGGCGCCGGGGCAGCGTAGAAGACGCCGACCATGGGAGCCGTGACCTCGGCGCCCATGAGCTCCGGTGCGGCAGCGGGCGCTTGCGCGGCAGGCTCCGGTGCGGGCGCCGCAACCGGAGCAGCCATAGCACTCGGCATGGGCATGGGTACGGCAACCGGCTGCGCGGCGCTCGCTCGCTCAAGTTCGACCGCGGTGCCATCGGGCTCCTCCACGCGCACGCGCGTGAGGCCGCGGTCTTCCATAACATCGGCTATCTCGGCAAGTCTTTTGGAATCCATGCTCTAGCTCCTTGCATATTTGCGCAGCGCGATGGCGGCGTTGTGGCCGCCAAAGCCCAGGTTGGTCGAAAGCGCCCAGGTAAGGTCGGCGCGAACCGCGCGATTGGGCGTGTAGTCGAGATCGCAGGCGGGATCGGGCGTGCTGTAGTTAATGGTCGGCGGCACCACGCCCTGTTCGAGCGCCATGGCACAAGCCATGACCTCGATAGCACCCGTGGCACCGATCATGTGCCCGGTCATCGACTTGGTTGACGAGACGTGCGCGGCGCGCGCCGCATCCTCGCCAAGCGCTCGCTTGATACCCGCCGTCTCGGACGAATCGTTGAGCTTGGTCGACGTGCCGTGGGCGTTGATGTAGAGACCCTCGGACGGTTTGACGTCGCCCTCGGCCACGGCCTGCGAAATCGCGCGGGCAATGCCGGTCGCCTCGGGATCGGGGCTCGTGATGTGGTAGGCATCGTCGGTGTTGCCGTAGCCCACGACCTCGGCATAAATATGGGCGCCGCGAGCTTGTGCATGCTCCATGCCCTCGAGCACGAGCACGCAGGCGCCCTCGCCCATCACAAAGCCGTCGCGGTTCGCATCGAACGGACGGCACGCCGCCTGCGGATCGGGGTTGGTGGTGAGCGCGCGGCAGGACGTAAAGCCCGCGACGGCATCGGGGATAATGGCCGCCTCGGTACCGCCCGCAAGAATTGCGTCGGCATAGCCGTGCTTGATGGCGCGGAACGCCTCGCCCACCGCATGGGCCGAGGTCGCGCAAGCGGTCACGACGGGCAGGGTCGGGCCCTTTACCTTGTGACGGATTGCAATGTTGCCCGAAGCCATGTTGGGAATCATCATCGCGATCATGTAAGGCGATGCGCGACGGGGTCCGCGATCGGCGATCGTATGGACGTTGTCGACGAGCGTCGTCATGCCGCCGACGCCCGATCCCACGTACACGCCCAGGCGCTCATGGTCGATCGCGCCTTCGGCATCGAGCCCCGCATCGTGCATGGCCTCGTCCGAAGCCGCCATCGCAAACTGAACGCAGGGGTCGAGATGCTTGGCGTCACGTTTGCCAAAGTACTCGGTACCGTCAAAGCCCTTGACCTCGGCCGCCACCTTGACGGCAAACGCGTCCGTATCGAAGTGCGTGATCGGGCCGATGCCACACGTACCGGCGCACATGGCCGCCCAGGTGGCAAGCGCGGTGTTGCCGAGTGGCGATACAGCGCCGATGCCGGTGATTGCAACTCTCTGTTCCATCATGGTCTCCTCATCTAAGCCGATGTATGTGCCAGCTCTAATTTCTACATCGCCATTCCGCCGTCGACGCGCACGACCTCGCCCGTAATGTAGGCCGCCGCATCGCTTGCCAAAAAGCGCACCACGCCGGCAACTTCCTCGGGACGCGCCATGCGCTTAAGGGGAATCTGCTCCTCACACGCCGCGCGCACCTTATCCGAGAGCTTTGCCGTCATATCGGTCTCGACAAACCCGGGGGCGACCGCATTAACCCTCACGCCGCGAGGCGCAAGCTCGCGCGCCACCGCTTTGGTCAGACCGATGACGCCCGCCTTGGAGGCGGCGTAATTTGCTTGCCCGGCATTGCCCATCAGACCCACGACTGAGCTCATGTTGATAACGCAACCGCCGCGCTGGCGTATAAAGGTCTTGGAGAGCGCTCGCGTCGTGTTGAACGTGCCCTTCAGATTGACATCGAGCACACGATCGAAAGCGTCGTCACCCATGCGCATAAGCAGTCCATCGCGGGTGATGCCGGCGTTGTTGACGAGCGCCCAAATGGAACCGAAATCACTGAGAACCGCTTCCACGCACGCATTGACGGCATCGGGGTCGGCCACGTCGCATTGATATGCGCGCGCCGTGGCGCCGGCCACTTCGCATGCCTCGCACGTCTCGTGCGCCGCATCGACGCTGCCGGCATAGACGACGGCGATATCGTAGCCATCCTCCGCCAGACCCACGGCACAAGCGCGACCGATGCCGCGCGATCCGCCCGTGACCAGCGCTACGCGGCGCGAACCGTCGCGCTCGAGCGCGCCATCGCATACATTGCCCATGTCATTCCTTTCGGGTAGAAACCGATTCGCTACGCAAGCTCATCGGCGATGGCCGCAACCTGCTCGGCCGTTTCGCACGAAAACACGCAAACGTCGCTTAGCGTACGCTTGACCAGGCCCGCCAGCGTTTTGCCGGGGCCGACCTCGATAAACGTGTCGACGCCTTGATCCTTCAGCGCGTGCAGCGTGTCGACCCAACGAACGGCATGGCTCACCTGCTGGGCCAGTACATCGGAAGCCGCCTGCGAGTCTGCCGGATAAGGCGCGGCCGTCATATTCGCCACGACCGGAATCAGCAACGGGGACGGCGCGTGACCGGCCTCGATATATGCGGCAAGGCCACAGGTCGCCTCGGCCATATAGGGACTATGGAATGCGCCCGACACCGCGACCTTCATGGCACGGCCGCCCGCCTCTTTTACCAGAACGTCGAGCGCCTGCAGTGCCTCGGGCGCCCCGGCCACCACTGTCTGCTGGGGGCTGTTGTAGTTGACCGGCCAGCAGTCTTCGCCTGCCTGCGTGACGAGGCTCTCGACCTGCGCCGCATCGAGCTTGATGACGGCACGCATGCCGCCGGGGTGACGCTCGGCCGCCGCGGCCATCAATGCTGCACGCTCGCACACGAGCTCAAAACCCGCTCGCGTATCGAATGCCCCCGCAAAGGTGAGTGCCGCGACCTCGCCCAGCGAGAATCCCGCACAGGCGGCAGGCACCACGCCGCGCTCGCGCAAAGCAGCTGCGACCGCCAGGTCGTGCACGAACACGCAAGGCTGCGTGTTCTCGGTCTGCGAGAGTTCCTCCTTCGAGGCGCTCCGGCACTGCTCACTGGTCCCCGGGCGCACCTCGTCGGCGATCGCAAACACCTCGGCAGCCGCCGGCGATGCCTCGATCAGGTCGACGCCCATCGCAGGATGCTGGGCACCCTGGCCGGCAAACAAAAACGCTACGCTACCCATGCGGACGCACCCTTCAAAACGCGCTCGGCGCCATCGACCAGGTCGTCAACGATCTCGCGCGCGCTTTGGCGCTCGTTGACCATGCCGGCAATCTGCCCGCACAGATACGAGCCCTCTTCGTAATTACCGTCCTTTGCGGCCTTGCGAAGTGCGCCCGTGCCCATGGCACCGAGCTCCTCGGGGCTTGCGCCCGCCGCCTCGCTCTTGGCATAGGCGTTGGTGAAGGGGCTCTTAAGGGCGCGAACCGGATGTCCCGTCGAGCGACCAGTCGCACGCGTCGACGTGTCGCCCGCCTTGAGCACCAGCTCTTTGTACTGCTCGGATACGGTGCACTCATTTGCGACCAAAAAGCGCGTGCCCACCTGGACGCCAACGGCGCCCAACATAAAGGCAGCTGCCACGCCGCGGCCATCGGCAATACCGCCTGCCGCCACAACGGGGATATCGACCGCATCGACAACCTGCGGGACGAGCGCCATCGTCGAGGTCTCGCCAATATGGCCGCCCGATTCGGTGCCCTCGGCAACCACCGCGGTAGCCCCGCGACGTGCCACGAGACGCGCCAGCGCCACCGAAGCCACGACGGGGATGACCTTGATGCCCGCGTCGCTCCAGGCCTTCATGTACTTGGTGGGATTGCCGGCACCCGTCACGACAACAGGCACCTGCTCGTCGATCACAACCTGTGCCACCTCGTCGACAAACGGGCTCATGAGCATAACGTTGACGCCAAAGGGCTTGTCTGTCCTGGCGCGCAGCTCGTGGATCTGGTCGCGCAGCCAGTTGGCGTCGGCATTCATAGCTGCGATAATCCCTAAGCCGCCCGCCTCGGACACGGCGGATGCCAGCGAGGCATCGGCAATCCAGGCCATGCCACCCTGGAACACGGGCTTTTCGATGCCGAGCAGGTCGCAGAGAGGAGTCTTGAGCATTACTACTTCTCCAATGCCGCCTCGACCGTATCGACGAACTCGCCGACCGTCTTAGGGTTCTCCTCGGTATCGAGCTGAATGCCAAACTCGTCCTCGACGGCGACGAGGATCTCGACGGTACCCAGGCTGTCGAGGCCAATCTCCTCGAGCGTGGACTCGGGCTTCATCTCGACATCATCAAGGCCGGCGGTCTCGCGGATAACGTCGCAAACGCGCTCGAAGGTCTTCTGATCTGCCATGGTAGTTCTCCTTTGTTTGTGCCCTGGGGGCGTTTCTATTTCCTATGTGCAACTACTTCCAGCGAAGTAGGTAGCCACCTATATCCAAGCCGGCGCCAAATCCAACCAAGGCGATGGCGTCGCCCGGGCGAAGCGCACCGGAGTTTGCCAATCGGTCGAGGGCAAGCGGAATGCAGGCGCTCGAGATGTTGCCGGTCTCGCGCAGTGTGTGGATCACGCGGTCGTCCGGGACACCCAAGCGCTTGACCGCCTGGCTTAAAATTCGCTCGTTGGCCTGATGGAATACGAAATGGTCGATGTCCTCAACCGCAATACGAGCGTCGCTTGCGAGCTTGTTGACCGTGTCGCAGATCGCATTGACGCCAAACTTGAACACGCGACGGCCATTCATGGAAAGCACGCTCTCGCGGCCCGCGGAAGCCTTGAACGGTGAGGTCCCGGCTAACCCCGGTACACGCAGCGTCTCGACGTCGGGAGCGGTCGAAAGTTCAACGGCAAGGGGATTCTCTCCCCCGGCCTCTATGACCGCAGCGCCCGCGCCATCACCAAAAAGCACGCATGTCGCACGGTCGGTCCAGTCGAGCGCACGCGTCATCTGCTCGGCGGCGACGATAAGTACGCGCTTGGCGCGACCGCGGACGATATAGCCCTCGGCGACATCGAGCGCAAATACAAAGCCGGCACAGGCTGCCGAGACGTCGAAGGCAGGACATGTGGCGCCCAAGCGCTCGGCAACGGCGCACGCTTCGGCGGGAACGAGATGGTCGCCTGTCGTTGTCGAGCAGACGATAAGATCCAGCTGGCTCGCGTCAATTCCGGATGCCTGGAGTGCCCGCTCGCTTGCTGCAACGGCAAGGTCGTCGAGCGACTCGTTGGTGCAGACATGGCGGCTCTTAATACCCGTGCGGGTAAAAATCCACTCATCCGAGGTATCGAGGAACTCGGACAGCTCGTCATTGGAAACCCTGCGCCCGGGAAGTGCCGAGCCCGTTCCCAGTATCGTGAAACCCATCACTAACCTCCTTTGAGTTGTTGACGTGTTTACATCGACCAAGAGAGGATAGCGCATTCTTTGCTTTGTTGACGTGTTAACATTAAATTGTCCAAATGCGACAAAGACTTCACATTGTGCCTATCGCTCGACGCCATTGCATGATTGCTTTGTTTATTAAGGAGGTAGCAGCCGTTATGGATGCTCATTTGACGGTGGTCGATGTAACCGGATCGACCAACGATGACCTGCTCGAAGCAGGAAAGTTGGGAGCACCCCACGGCACCGCCCTTGCCGCCCGCGCACAAACTGCCGGTCGTGGACGGCGCGGCCACAAATGGGACTCGACGGCGGGAAACCTGCTGCTCTCGATTGTGGTGCGCCCAAATGTTAACCCTGCCAAGTACTCCGGACTCGCCGCGGTATGCGGCCTTGCGGTGCTCAAAACACTCGAAAAACAGGGCCTCGCCACCGAGATCGGTCTCAAATGGCCCAACGACCTCGTCGCACGAGGGCGCAAACTCGGCGGTATCCTGGTCGAGGCGGCACGCGACAACGAAGGCAAGCCCTTCGCCGTCTGCGGTATTGGCGTCAACGTGCGCTACACGCCCTCTGATGTTCCCGATGGCGGTCTGCCGGCGATTGGCCTCTCGGATCTCAACGAGAGCGTTCCCTCGGTCGATACGCTTCTCGACGAGGTCTATCACACGGTCATGGACGCTGTAGACGCCTGGGCCGAGCAGCTCAATGCTCTAGCAGATGACGCCGGCCCGCTCGCGCCTGTACGCGATGAGTATATCGCTCGACTCAACTGGATCGGTGAGCGCGTTATCGCCCGCTCCCCCGCCGGAGACGAGCTGGCACGCGGAATCTTTAGGACCGTAGATGACTTTGGCCGTGCGTGCATCGAAACCGAAGACGGTTTGCGCTCCTTCCATTTTGAAGAGGCATCATTGCGCCCCCTGAACGGATAGGGCGCTGCGGCCACCAGCTCGCCAAGCTCTCACCAGCCATCCAAAACCAGTGCTCAAAACAAAAGAGCCCCGCTACCGTAATGGCAGCGGGGCTCTTTAAGCTATGAGCGATATCGCTTAGAGCTTGATGTCGATGTCGACGCCGGCGGGGAGGTCGAGACGCATGAGCGAATCAACGGTGCCCGAGGTGGGGTCGAGGATGTCGATGAGGCGCTTGTGGGT
>CAKUHM010000058.1 GCA_934655835.1 uncultured Collinsella sp.
GCGCAGGATCGGGAGCTTGAGCTTCTCGGCCACGGCCATGGCGATACCGCCCTTTGCCGTGCCGTCGAGCTTGGTCATGATAATACCGTCCAGACCCAGTGCCTCGTTAAACTCGAGCGCCTGGTTCAGACCGTTCTGGCCGGTGGCGGCATCGATCACGAGCACGACCGAGACGGGCATGGGGCCGGCGGCCATATTGGCGGCGCGCTTACGCGTCACGTTGACCACCTTGGCGAGCTCGCGCATGAGCTCGGGGCTCGTGTGCAGGCGGCCGGCGGTGTCGATAAGCACCAGGTCGCTGCCGCGTTTATCGGCCTCGTCGAGCACGTCGTAGCAAACGCTTGCCGGATCGGAGCCGCGATCGCGCTTGATGACGGGGACGCCGGCACGCTGGCCCCACACATCAAGCTGCTCGATGGCGGCAGCGCGGAAGGTATCGGCCGAACCGATCACGACATTCTTGCCGCGGGCAGCCATGGCGCTCGCGATCTTACCGACCGTCGTGGTCTTGCCGGCACCGTTAGTGCCTACAAACAGCACGCAGCTCGGCGTGTCGGAGAACGGATCGCGCTCGATGGGCACAAAGTGCTGCTCGAGCTGCTCGGCCAGGGCGCGACGGAGCTGCGGGGCGGTCTTGAGGTTCTTCTTGGCGGCCGTCTCGCGCAGGTCATCGGACACCTTGATCGCGACCTCGGCACCCATATCACCCATAACGAGGGTGTCCTCAAGGTCCTCCCAAAAGTCCTCGTCAACCTCGCCGCCAAAGTAGAAGACCTCGTTGAGTGCCTCGCGGCTGCGCTCAAGTCCGCGCGAGAGAGCGTCAAAGAATCCCATTATGCATTCACGACCTTTCCGGTTTCGCGATCGAGTTTTTGCGAGACGACGCGGCTGACGCCGTCGGCTTGCATCGAGACGCCATAGAGAACGTCAGCGTCCTCCATAGTACGGCGCTGATGCGAAATGACCAAGAGCTGCGTATCGGAACGCAGCACATCGAGGGCGCCAATGAGCTTGGACAGGTTGGCGTCATCAAGCGCTGCCTCGACCTCGTCCAGCACATAGAACGGTACCGTGCGCGTGCGGTACACGGCAAAGAGCAGGGCGAGCGCCGTCAGACTCTTCTCGCCGCCCGACATGAGCATCATCTTGGTGATGCGCTTGCCGCGCGGCTGCGCCACGACCTCGATACCCGTCTCGGCCGGATGCTCGGGATCGGTCATCTCCAGATGAGCCTGACCGCCCGGGAACAGCATGGCGAAGATATCGCGGAAGTTCGCGTCGACCTTCTCAAACGTCACCAGGAACGCCTTGCGCATCTTGCGGTCGATAGCCACGGTAATCTTGGTGAGCGCCTTGCGCGCACTCTCCAGATCGGCCAGCTGTTCCTCGATGTAGTCGGCGCGACGCTTGAGCTGCTCGTACTCCTCCATGGCAACTTGGTTAACGGGACCAAGGTTGTTGATCTGGCGCACAAGCTGGTTGAGCTCGCGCTCGGCGGCATCGCGGTCGGTGGGCGCAGGAAGCATGAGCGCTTCCTCGAGCACCGTGATGCCATCGGCGGTAATGGCCTTGATGGCCGCTTCTACCTGCACCTCGAGCTTGCCGCGTGCGACCTTGAACTCGTTTTGCGTCGCCGTGGCGGCATCGACCCGCTCCTTGGCGCGGGAGACCTCGGCCTTGGCGTCTTCGATGGTCTTCTTGAGCGAAGCGGAGTCCGCCTCCTCCAGAGAGGCCTGGTCACGCAGGCGCGCTGCCCAATCCGACGCGCGTTCCAACAGGGCCGAATAGCGTTCGTGCATGGGGTCGACGCGCAGGCGCAGCAGCTCGAGTGAGCGCGAGGCCTGGCGTGTTCCGCGGATACGGCGGTCGATGCCCTCCAGGCGATGCTCCAGATCGGGCACACGGCCCTTCAGCGAACGCAAACGCTCGCTCGTCTGGGCCAGGCGGACCTTGGCATCGGCAAGCTTACCGGCTGCCTCGGAATCGTCACGGCGCACGCGATCGAGTTCGTCGTTGGCTTCGGCAATCTGGAGACCCAGGTCGCTTGCCTGCGCACGGCCCTCGTCGCGCGAACGGGTGAGCTCGTCAACGCGCGGGCGCGCAGCGCGAACGGCCTCGGCGGCCTGCTCGCGGCGCTTGGAGATGCGTACGCGCTCGACCTCGGCATTGTTGGCGCTTTGCTCCAGGCGGCCGATCTCGGAGAGCAGCGAGCGGCGTTCGCCCTCAAGACGGGCGATCTCGCCAGCGGCATCGCCCTCGGCGGCACGCGCCTCCTCGACGGCCGCATTGGCCTCGACGACCTGACCCGACACATGCTCAAACACGGCAGCCAGATCGGGCTCCAGGCCCTCCAACTCACGAATACGACGTTTGCGCTCCAGGGCACCCGAAGCCTCGCCGGCGTCGAGCCCCACACGCACCAGGCCGCCGCAGGCGACGCGGGCGCCATCGGGGGTCACGTAAGTCACGCCGTCAACGACCGGCGCCGACAGCGCGGCAGCAAGATCGTCCACTACGTAATAGCCGCCGAGCAGCGCCTCGACGACGGGACCATAGCCTGCGCGCACGGACAGACGATCAACCAGACGGGTACCGGAGGCGCCCTCAGCGGGGGTAAAGCCGCTCACGCCGCGTGCCATCAGCAGTGCCTCGCCCGAGGCCTTCTTTTGGTCCAGAGCCGCGCGACCGGCGCGCTCAAGCGTGGCGGCGTCATCAAACAAAAGAGCATCGATATCGCCGGCAAGCAGCTGCTCGACCAGGCCCTCGAGCTCACGAGGGGCCTCGAGCACGTCGCCCAGACGACCCGAGACATCGTCGCCAAGCGCACCCATCAGACGGCTCACCAGCGGCGAGCTGTCAGCCATGCGGGCATCGAGCTTCTTTTGGCTGGCAAGCTCCGAGCGCACCTCGGACAGCTTGTTGCGCGCCTCGCTCTCGCGATTACGCAAGTCCTTAAGGGCTGCACGGGCGACCTCGGTAGCCTCGCGCGCATCAATCTGGGCTTGACGGGCCTGATCGAGTGCACCGTCGAGCTCCTCGGCGCGGTCGCGACGGCTCTCGAGCGAGGCCGTGACTTCCTCAAGCTGCTCGTCGATCTGCTCAAGGCGCGAAGCGTACATGTTGTCCTCGACCTCGGCGTTGCTCAGCGAGTCCTTCACCTTGGCGAGTTCGAGCGCCGCGTTATCGGCCACACGCTGCACATCGCGTTGCTCACGCGTAAGCTGCGAAATCTGATTGTCGAGCGCCACGCGCCGCCCGTGGAGCTGAGCGGCGGCAGGACCAGCGGCGTCAACGTCCTCCTGAGCCTGCATGTGCGCGCCGGTCACTTCCTCAAGCTGCGCACGCGCGTCCTCGAGCTCCTCTACCACGCGACGACGCTGATGCTCGGAGCTCGAGATCTGGCCGCGCATGTCGGACAGGCGCGACACCATGTTGTGGCCCTTTTCCTCGAGCAGGCGCATATCGGAGTTAATGCGACCGACCACGTCTTGCATATGGCGGCGCTGCTCGCCCAGATCGCCCACAAACAGGCCCTTTTCCTCAAGCATGACCTGGAGCTTCTCGAGCTCGCGTTCCTTTTCGCCCAAGCGGTACTGCGCAAGCTCAAGCTCGGCGGCGCCCTCCTTGGAGCGGCTCTCCAAGTCGTTCCACTGCGACTGCAGCGAACGAAGCTCGTCGACGGCCAGCATCTGCGTAAGTTCGTTTGCGCGCGAGGACAGCTCTTTGTACTTGCGCGCACGATCGACCTGACGCTCCAGCGGTCGCAGCTGACGGGCAATTTCCTTATTGATGTCGCGGGCACGCGTCAGGTGCTCGTCCATCGACTTAATCTTTTTGAGCGCACGCTCCTTGCGGCGCTTGTGCTTGGAGATGCCGGCGGCCTCCTCGATGAGGGCACGGCGCTCCTCGGGGCGGCTCTGCAAAATGGCATCGAGCTTGCCCTGGCTGATGATGGAATGCGTATCCTTGCCCAGGCCCGAATCGTGCAGGATGTCCTGAATGTCCATCAGGCGGCACGGACTCGAGTTGATGAGGTACTCGCTTTCGCCCGAGCGATACATGCGACGGGTGATGGCGACCTCGTCAAAATCGACGGGCAGCATATGGTCCGAGTTATCGAGCACCAGCGTGACCTCGGCGACACCCACCGGCTTGCGTGCCGACGAGCCCGAGAAGATGACGTCCTCCATGGCCTGGCCGCGCAGCTGCTTGGCGCTCTGCTCGCCCAGGACCCACAGAATCGAGTCGGAGATGTTCGATTTTCCCGAGCCGTTGGGACCGACGATGACGGTCAGGCCCGGCTCAAATGACATATGGGCGCGGTCGGCAAACGACTTGAACCCTTTGAGCGTGAGGGACTTGAGATACACGGTTCCTCGCTTAAACAGGCTTCTTGTTGAGAATCACGCCGTTGGTGGTGTAGCCCATGCGGTCGAGTGCCTCCAGCGCAGCGGCTCCCTCGGCCTCCTTCTTGGAGGAACCGGTGCCGCGGCCCTGGCGAATACCGTCGATGAGCACCACAGCGGTAAAGGTGGGCGCATGCGCGGGGCCCTCGGAGCCGACCAGCTTATACGCGGGAGGCTCGTGGCCGTCTGCCTGCACGCACTCCTGCAAGAACGACTTGGGGTTCGCGGGGTGCTCGGCACGCTCGGAGGCCAGGTGCGGCTTGAGCGTACGATGGATAAACTCCGCTGCGGCATCCCAGCCGGCATCCAGGTACAGCGCGCCCACGAGCGACTCGTAGACGTTCTCGAGCGCCGAATGCAGGCCGCGCGCACCGGTGCCAGTCTCGGAGGCGCCAAAGATAATGACGTCGTCGATGCCCAGCTCGTGGGACACCTCGGACAGCGTGGCGCCTGAGACAAGGGACACCTTCAGGCGCGTAAGCTTACCCTCGTCAAACTCCGGATAGGACTCAAAGAGCGAGCGAGCCACCACGGCGCCCAAAATGGAATCGCCCAAAAACTCGAGACGCTCATAGCTGGCAGACACCGGCTGACCCTCGACAGCCGAGGGATGCGTGAGCGCCGCGCGCAACAGCACCTTGTTATTGAACTCGTGGCCCAGGATTTCCTGGGCACGCGAAAGTCGTTCAGATAAAGCCAAGACTTAGGCCTCCTTGGCAGCTTCGATAGCGTCGACGGCGTCGGCGACAGAGTTGAGCGAGAGCAGGGTCTCGTCATCGATCTCGAGGTTGAACTCGTCCTCGATAGCCGTCACCAGCTGCAGGCGCTCGAGCGAATTGGCATCGAGGTCGTCAAACGTGGTCTCATCGCTAATCTCGGCAACATCGACGCCCAGAACGTCAGCAGCGACCTCGGCGATCTTGTCGAAGATTTCGGAGCGGTCCATAGCGCTTCCTCTCATAGTGCATGAATACCAAAAGATTGGCGCCGCGCGGGCGGCACCAAGACACGGTTTTGATTCTACCCCACGAAGCAGGCCGCGAGGTACATAACAGCGCTCTAACTCGCTCTTACAAAACGATACCGTCCATGGAGTTGGCGACGTTCTCGACCAGCCCGGCGCGCACGGCTTCGGCTGCGGCGAGCGTACCGTTTTTGACGGCCTCGACCGAGGTGGCACCATGGCCGATCAGGACAACGCCGCGCAAACCCAGCAGAATCGCGCCGCCCTTAGCATCGCCCGAGAGCTTTGCTTTGATCTCGCGCATCTGCTGCTTCATGAGCAGCGCGGCGATCTTGGTGCCGAACGAGGACGTAAAGGCGCCCTTGAGCTCCTGCAGCAAGAACTTGGCAGCGCCCTCGGTGGCCTTAAGGGCAATGTTTCCCGACATGCCGTCGGCAACGACAACGTCAAAATTACCCGAGGTAATATCGGTGCCCTCGCAGTTGCCCACAAAGCCGGGAACGGCAGCCTTCATAGCCGGGAAGCAGGCCTTGGTAAAGTTGGAGCCCTTCTCATCCTCGGTACCGTTACCAAGCAGGCCCACGCGGGGATGCTCGATACCCAAGACGACGCGGGCATAGGCGCTACCCATCTGGGCAAAGCGCACCATATCGTCTACCTCGACATCGGGGTTGGCACCCATATCGCACAGCACCGTCAGGCCGCCGGCGCGGTTGGGCAGCGCATTGGTCAGGCACGGACGCACCGGCTGCTTCTTGCCCTCGGCCTGATACCTAAAGGGCGTCACATAGGCGGTGGCGGCTGCGGTCATGGCACCAGTGGAGCCAGCGGAGAAGAACGCGTCTGCGTTGCCCTTCTTAATGGCACGGCAGGAAAGCACAATCGAAGACTTACGCTTGGTCATCACGGCACGAATGGGATCGTCGTCCATGGCGATAACGTCGGGTGCCTCAAGGGCTTCGACGCGCGCATGAGAGGCGGCAAAGGGATTGACGATTTCGGCAGGGCCGGCAGCCAGGACCTCGATATCGGGGTCGGCCGCAAGGGCAGCCTCAATACCATCGAGAACAACCTGGGGCTTCTCGTCTCCGCCCACAACGTCTACACAAACGCGAACGTTACTCATATACATGCTCCTTATACAAAAATGGCCGACTCATTGAGCCGGCCATTGTGGTTCCATTTGGAACGGCATCGTATCCAGAGTATACAGTTACTCGGTAACGATAACCTCGCGGTCCTTGTAGAAACCGCAGCTGGGGCACACGTGGTGCGGGAGCTTGACAGCGCCGCAACGGGGGCACGTGGACTGAGCCGCAGCCGAGATCTTCATGTTGGCGGAACGACGGGTGTGAGTGCGGATACGACCCTGCTTTTGTTTAGGTACGGGCATAGTGACCTTCCTTATGAACTATCCAGTGTGGCGATTACGCGCAAGTAGCGATACTACCACAGTTTTACTCATCAAGCTTGAGATTCTTTAATGCTGCAAATGGATTTTCCGTGGCTTCGGCCCATTCGGCCTCTGCCTGGGCAGCGCAATCGCATTGCTCGACGTTGAGATTACCACCGCAGACCGGGCAAAGACCGCGGCAATCGGGCTTGCAGAGAACCACGAAAGGAGTATCCATGACGACCGCGTCGTTGATGGGCTCGCCCAGATCGACGATGCGATCCTCGCCCAGTAGCTCGTAGCCGTCCTCGTAGGCCTCGGGATCCTCGGGCTCGTTAAAGAGGTAGAACTCCTCGATCTCGCCGGCAATGTCAAACGAAGCGGGCTCCAGGCAGCGATCGCACTCGCCGGTAGCGTGCGCGCGGACCATGCCCGTGAGCAGAACACCGGTACCGGCATTGGTAAAGACCACGTCAAAGTCAATACCATCCTGTAGCTGGTACTCCTTCTCGCCCACCGTGTAGGTGGTCACATCGACCTTACCGGTCAGCGGATACGAGTCTCCGGGAAACTCGAGCTGCTCGGAAAGGTCGACGGTAACACTCGGGAACTCAGCCATTACCACTGACCGTTCTGCTGGGCGGCACCCTCGTTGAGCTGCTGACGGCAACGGGTGACGGTGCCGGTCAAGCTCTTAAGGTTCTCCTCCAGGTGCGTAAAGACCTGCTCGGCATAGTCCTCGGCGGCATAACGCGTCTCGCGCTCGTACTGCTGGGCACGGTCGCGGATATCATCGGCCTGCTGCTGCGCTAGGCGGACAATTTCCTGCTCACCGGCGATGGTGAGGGCCTGCTGCTGAGCGTCGGCGATGATGGAATCGGCCTGAGCGGCGGCGGAAGCCATAAGCTCCTCGCGCTCCTTGAGGATACGGCGGGACTTCTGCCACTCCTCGGGATAGCTCATGCGGATCTCGTCGAGGATGTTAAAGAAGACGTCGGCGTCGATAACCTTCATCTGGGCGTTCTTGCCGAACGGCGTCTTAGCCTCTTCGATGAGCCCCTCGAGCTCGTCGACAAGACTCACAATCCTGTCGCCAGGAAAATTCTCGCCCGGCATCCGGTCTCCTTTCATAGGTAACATATCATCGTGCTAGTTTACCACATGCCACCAGGCAATAAAAAACGTCACGAAAAGCGAT
>CAKUHM010000059.1 GCA_934655835.1 uncultured Collinsella sp.
TGGAAGGCGACGACAGCCTTGGCGTGGGCCACCATCATGTTGTGCATGAGCTGGAAGGCCTTGTCCAGACGGTACTTCTCACCGTGCGGCCAGTTGCCGACGATAAAGCTGCCCTCGGCGGTCGCGGGAATCTCGTTAAAGGTAAACCAATGCTTGACCTCGGTGAACTCGGCAAAGCAGAACTTGGCGTACTCGACGAAGGCGTCGATGGTCGTGCGCGTCAGGAATCCCTCGCCGCCGTCCTGGTAGAAGGCCTCGGGCGTATCGAAGTGATCGAGCGTGACATAGGGGATAACGCCTGCTTTGTTGCAGGTGGCGAAAAGCTTGTGATAGAAAGCGACGCCCTCGGGGTTAATCTCACCGGTGCCGTTGGGGAAGATACGGCTCCAAGCGATGGAGACGCGAATACCGTTGATGCCGAAGCGCTGGCATAAGTCGATATCGACCGGATATTTGTTGTAGAAGTCGCTTGCAGGATCGGGGGAGAAGCGACCCTGAGCAGCCAGGAAATCGTCCCAGGGCACTTTGCCCTTGCCGTGCGTGCGGGTCTCGCCCTCAACCTGGTAAGCGGCGGTGGCGCCGCCAAACACAAAGCCGTCGGGGAACTGCATGGGGTTGGTCATGAGTCATCCTTTCTGTGGGATACGAATAGGGAGAGGTGCCCGAACTGGGGATCCGGGCACCAACAGAGGGAGGAACTAGTCGAGGTTCTCGCGGAGCCACTTGATGGCGCCAGCGGGGTCGCGAGTAAGGTCGATATATTCCTTACCGCGGGGAGCGAGCAGCTTAATGCCCAGACGATCGGTGTCGGCCTTCATGTCGTTGTAGTAGCTACGAACCTGCGGGGCAAGCACGATAACGTCGTACTGATCCATGATGGCGGTGTGCTGGCCATAGGCGCCTGCGGAGGAAGCGATGTTCTCTCCGGTCTGCGCGGCACCTTCCTTGATGGCGTTGGCGAGCATGGCAGAGGTGCCGGCGCCGGCGCACAGGACGAGGACCTTCAGGCCATCGACATCCTTCTTGGCGGATGCATCGGCAGCGGGCTCGGGCTGATCGGCGACAGGCTTGCTGTCGGCGGCGGCAACGGTCGTCTCGACGGAAGCGGTAGCCTGCTCGACAGCGGGCGCAGAGGCGTTGGCGGCGATGGCAGCGGCACCATCGGACTCGAGACCCAGCTCGGCGGCGCGCTCGGCTTCCTGGTCGCAGAGCAGCTTATCGTATGCCTTCAAGAACGGCAGATAGATGACGGCGTCCAGCAAGATGATGATTGCGACAAATACCAGGGCAATAAGCTGGAAGTTCGTGGTAATGAAGATACCGATGGGGGCGGGGGTGGCCCAAGGCACCACGAAGGAGAAGCCGTTCATACCCACGTTATCAATAAAGAACTTGGCAACACTCACGTTGACGCAGCCGGCGGCAACAAAGGGGATGAGCATGTAGGGGTTAAGGATCATCGGCGCGCCAAAGAGCAGCGGTTCGTTGACGGCGAAGGCAACAGGAACAATCGAGGCCTTGCCGACGGCTTTGAGCTGCTTGGACTTCATAAAGAGAATCAGCAGAAGCGGCACGATGAACGTGGCGCCGGTGCCGCCGAACTCACCCACGAGCGACATGTTAAAGGTGAGGGAGTGGGCAGGGTGGCCACCGGCCAGCAGAACCTGCAGGTTCTCGGCCTGGTTGGCAAGACGGATGGGGTCGATGCCCGGCTGGACGATCGAGGGGCCGTGGACGCCAATGAACCAGAAGAACGCTGTGGCTGCCTGGATAAGGATAAGGCCAGGATAGGTTTCTGCAGCGGTAAAGAGCGGGGAGAGCAGTTTGATAAGCAGCTCGGAGAACGGAACGCCCATGAGGTTGCGCACGACGACATCGATGATGCCGCAGATGATGACGGCGCCGCCAAAGGGGATAATGTCGCGGAAGTTCTGAGCGATGGCGCCCGGAACCTCCTTGGGCAGCTTAATGGTCAGATCGCGCGAGACGCAGAACTTATAGACCCACACGGTAATGAACGCGGCGATATAGGCCGAGAACAGACCGCGCGTACCCATGCTGGTGCAGTCGAAGACCGAAAGCTCGGAGCCGTCGAGCTTGGTGGTGAACTGCGTAACGGCGAGCAGCAGCATGCTGCACTGGGCAGCAACCATGGTGGAGCCGTCGTTGAGCACCTTGCCGGCGGGCATACGACGGTTCATGGATGCCGTGAAGTTCTTGGCAGTGGTGCCGGCAACCATGATGCCCATGACGCCCATGGTGAAGTTGTACAGCTTGTTGCACCAGTCGATGAGCGGCTGGGGCAGCGTGATGCCAACTACGCCAGGAAGGGTGGCGATCAACAGAAAGATCGAAGAGGTGAGGACGATGGGCATGCACCCAAGGAATCCGTCCTTAATGGCCTGGAGGTAGATGTTCCTCGAGATCTTCTCAAAGAACGGTTGATGCTTTTCGAGCATCTTTACGATGGCGTCCATAGAGCTCCTTTGCTGCTTGATGCGCGATGCATGTGGATGGAACTGGTCGTCGATGGATGGTCAGGACTGCCCGGAAACCTTCCTGCTTAAGGAAGGCATTGCGAAATGACAACGTTGTCATTTCGTTAATGACAACGTAAGACATTTTTGGAAGAGCAACAAGGATTTACGGGTGAACGGTCGATATTGTCCGATAAACGGCTGATTTGTCAGTCGGGCAGGTAGTGTATGCTAGAACGCAAAAAACAAGCGATAGAGAACCGACTGGAGAAGTAGTGGCAACGATGGACAAGAAAAACGTCTCAATGAACGATGTGGCGGTTGCCGCCGGCGTGTCTCTCAAGACGGTGTCGCGCGTGATCAACGAGCCCGATAGCGTGCGTGAGTCGACGCGCGATAGGGTCCATGCGGCCATGGAGGAGCTTGGGTTCCGGGCGAACTTTGCCGCGCGTTCACTCAAGTTGGGCCGTTACGGGTGCATCGGCGTGGTGATGTTCCACTTGTCGGGCGGCGCCGTGGACATGATTGACGGTATCGCCGATGCCGCCGAGGAGCGCGGCTTTGCGCTTACGATGATCAAGAAGCGGGCGGGGGAGAAGATGACCCTTGCCGATGCAGCGCGCAGGATGTCGCAGCTGCCTGTCGATGGCATGATCTTCAACTTGCGTCAGATGGTCGATGACTTCGATACGTTTGAGGCGCCGAAGGATCTCAAGACCGTGATTATCACGCCCATGGAGCATCCCACCTGCTCTACCGTCAGTGACGACCAAGAGGGCGGCGCGCGTATGGCGTGCGAGTACTTTTTGAATCACGGGCACAAGAATGTGTACTTCGTTGCCGGTAAGGAAGAATCGCTGTCGAGTCAGTGCCGTATGAAGGGCTGGCGCGCAGCGCTCGAGGCACGTGGCATTGAGCCGCCCGAGCCGCTACAGGGTGATTGGAATGCGGATAGTGGCTATGCCGCAGGTCTCGCGCTTGCCGACAAACCTGATTGCACGGCGGTCCTCGCTGCTAACGACTGCATGGCAAACGGCGTGATGATGGCTCTACGTGACAAAGGGCTCAGTGTGCCCGACGACGTGTCCGTGATCGGCTTCGACGATGAGCTCTACAAGACGATTCCCAACTCGATTCTGACGTCGGTGAAGTTTCGCCACCGCGAGCTGGGCGTCCGTGCGCTTAACGAGGTCGTTGCGGGCCTGGAGGCTCCAAGCTCCAGAAGCCGGACGCTCGTCTCCGGCGTGCTGGTCGAGCGCTCCAGCGTAAAGGACCTACGGGCGTAGACGTGCTCGGCCTGTTCGTCTCGATCTGTAACAGGTAGGGCCGAAAATCTCGGCTAGATGTTACGGATTTAGATCTTTCGGCACGGGCGATCCCGTTTGTCTCGATCTGCAACGGTTAGAGTCAAAAAAACTCGGCTTAGTGTTACAGATTTAGATCTTACGGGGCGGCCCATTCGTTTGTCTCAATCTGTAACAGTTAGACGACTAAAAGCTGGCTGGGTGTTACAGATTGAGATTTTGATGGAACGGTCCTCGGGTTTGTCTCGTTCTGTAACAGTTGGGAGCGAAAATCCCTGCTAGATGTTACAGATTGAGACAAACGCCCCACCTCCCACCCGCTCAAACAAAAACCCGGGAGCGGCACGTCATGCAGCGTGCCGCCCCCGGGTTGAGAAATGGGGAGCAGGTTATGTGAGCGGGTCAGACCCCGCCAGTAGCCAGCCGCTAGTCCAGACGACGGGTCTCGGCCACGTGCTTGTACCAGTAGGCGCTTGCCTTGGGCGTGCGCTTCTGGGTCTCAAAGTCTACGTAGAAGAAGCCGTAGCGCTTGTTGTAGCCGTTGGTCCAGGAGAACTGGTCCTGCAGGCTCCACAGGAAGTAGCCGCCCACGTTGACGCCGACCTCCATGGCCTTGAGCAGCCAGCGCAGGTGCTGCTCGATGTAGTCGATGCGCGGCTGGTCGTCCACAAAGCCGTCCTTGTAGGGATCCTTGTAGCCCATGCCGTTCTCGGTGATGAAGATCTGCTTGTAGTTGGGGTAGCGCTGCTTAATGTAGACGAGCAGGTCGAACAGGCCCTCGGGATAGATGATCCAGTCCCAGTCGGTGGTGGGGATGCCGGGCTTGTTCACGTGCTCGCCAATGCCCTTGACGCGCCAGCGGCCGGTGCCCTTCTCGCCCGTACCGTTGTGGTGCAGGTCGTTCTCGCCATCGTAGGCCTTGAGGAAACGGCACTGGTAGTTGTTAACGCCCAGGTAGTCGTTGTAGAGCGCAGCCTCGCGCATGATCTCGAGGTCCTCGTCCAGGATCTCGATGGTGCCGCCCGAGACGGCAGCCAGGCGGTTGGCGCACTCGAGCGTGTCGGGCGCGTAGTCGCCGCGGAAGGTGGCGTCGAGCAGGAACTGGTTCTGCAGCACGTGCTCGTTGTTGGCGGCCTTGATGTCGGCAGGGTCGTTCTCGTTGAGCGGGTACTTAAACTCCAACGACTGGATGACGCCGATCTTGCCCTTAAAGCCACCGTTGTGGAAGGCGAGCACTGCCTTGGCGTGGGCGAGCATCATGTTGTGCTCGCACTGGAAGGCCTCGGCCAGATGCGCCTTGACGCCGCCGGGGAAGGTGCCCTCGATGTAGGTGTTGGAGGCGTCGGCCCAGATCTCGTTAAAGGTGAACCAGTAGGTCACCTGGTCGGCGTACTCCTTAAAGCAGAAGGTGGCAAAGTCCACAAAGGCGTCGATGGTCTCGCGGTTGAGGAAGTCGCCCTTCTCAAAGAGGGGGAGCGGCGTATCGAAGTGGTGCAGCGTGACGAACGGCTCGACGTGATGCTTGTGGCACTCGGCGAAGAGGTCGTGGTAGAACTGCACGCCCTCGGGGTTGATCTCGCCGGTGCCGTTGGGGAAGATACGGCTCCAGGCGATGGAGAGACGGATACCGTTGATGCCGAACTCCTCGCACAGCTCCAGATCGACGGGATACTGGTTGTAGAAGTCGGAAGCTGGATCGGGGGAGAAGCGGCCCTGGGCCTCCAGGAAGTCGTCCCAGGCAACCTTGCCCTTACCGTGAGTGCGGGTCTCGCCCTCTACCTGGTAGGCAGCGGTGGCGCCGCCAAAGACAAAGTCCTCGGGAAACTGCGCGGGCGGGTTGGTGACGCTGGCGGGGTTAACGGACATGATGATCCAATCGTCTAAATCGAAGTGCCAGCCGGCTGTTGATGGTCGGCTGGCTCTGAGCGTTACTTACTTCGAGAGTTGCTCACTTACGAAAGCGAGAGACTTGTCGCCGTTCTGGGAGAGCTCGATGTACTGCTTACCGCGGCAGGCGACGCACTTGTTGCCCACACGCTCGCAGTCTTTCTGCAGGTCGGCCAGGTAGCTGGCGGCCTGCGGAGCCAAGACGACCAGGTCAAAGTCGGGGAGCATGTCCACGTGGTTGCCATAGGCATCGGCAGCGGTCTCAAGATCGATGCCGCGCTCCTTGGCGGCCTTGGCCAGCGCGTTGGCCAGCAGGCCCGAGGTGCCGCCACCCTGGCAGAGCACGAGCACGCGCTTGCCGTTGAGGTCGCTGGCGACCGTGGCCTCGGCAGCGGGGGCTGCAGCGGCGGGGGAGGCGTCGGCCTTTACGGCCTCGGCGGCGGCGCCGTCGGCAACGCTCTTGGCATCGGCCTTGCCCTGGAAGGCGTCGTTGAGCTTGGCAGCCTTCTCGGCGTTCTTGGCGGCGAGCTCCTCCTGGGAAATCTCGGCCTCCTCGGCGCACTTCTGGGCGTCATAGGCACGGAAGAACGGATAGTACAGAAGGAAGTCGACGACCAGGATGATGGCGAGCATCACAAAAGCGAGCGGCTGGAAGCCCAGGCCCATGATGGTACCGATGGGGCCGGGGACGGTCCAGGGCAGGGTGTACATAAAGCCGTTCATGCCCAGGAAGTCGATAAAGACCTTGAGGATCCAGACGTTGGCGATCGGGGCAAAGACAAACGGGACAAAGAAGACGGGGTTGAGCACGATGGGCGCGGCGAACAGCAGCGGCTCGTTGACGGCGAAGCAGACCGGGACGATGGAGGCCTTACCGACCGCACGCATCTCCTGGGACTTAGCCAGGAAGCAGAACATGAAGACGAGGACGAGCGTGGCGCCGGTGCCGCCCATACAGACGACGAAGTACTGGGCGCCCTGCGTCAGGACGGCAGAAGCGTGCTGACCGGCCTGGTAAGCAGCCAGGTTGTCGGTCATGTTAGCAACGAGGGCGGCGGCGATGGCAGGCTCGACGATCGAGGGGCCGTGGACACCGACGAACCAGAAGAGGCTCATAGCGCCGTAGATCACAGCGAGGCCGATGTAGCCGTCGGCGGCGGTGAACAGGGGCTGGAACACCTGGATGACGCCCTGGGCAAAGCAGAAGCCAAAGGCAGAGCGGAAGACGATGTCAAAGACCCAAAAGACGGTGATGCAGACGGAGAAGGGGATGATGTCCTTAAAGGTCTGCGAGATGTTAGGCGGAACCTGCTCGGGCATCTTGACGGTGATGTTGCGCTTAATGAAGAACTTGTAGATGATGCCAGTCACAAACGCAGCGATGAAGGCGGTCAACAGGCCCTTGGAGCCAAGGTAGGTGGTGTTGAAGCCGCTGGCGACGTCCGTGGAAATGGTGTCGCTCGAGAGCAGCAGGAAGCCGATGATGGCCGCGCACATGCAGGAAATAAAGTTGATCTGGTTGTTCTTGGGCAGATCGCGGTTCTGAGCGTCGGCGAAGTGCTTGGCGGTGGTGGCGGCGCAGGCGATGGCCAGGATGCCCATGGAGTAGTTGTAGCACTTCCACAGGGCGTTGTTGATGTCATCGGGCCAGTAGAAACCCCAGATGTTGGGGACCGAGGCCACCAGACAGAAGATGGACGAGAAGATGATGATGGGGATGACGGAGATAAAGCCGTCGCGGATCGCCTTGAGGTACTTGTTGCGGGCGATCGCGTTGAAAAGGGGCTGGCCCTTTTCGATGGTGGCGATGAGTTGCTCCATGCAAAGCTCCTAAGAGTCGGTGGGTTAGCAACGATGGTAACTTTTGGACCTTGTTTGCCAAAATGTTGACGTTGCCATTTTGCGACACAAAAAAGACGCGAACCGGTGGCCCCTGTGCCTGTGGACCGTCGATTCCTTGCGCGTAAACGTTTGAGCCGCCCGGTGGCTCTGTGTTTGCACAATGGCAACGTTAACATTTGGGCGACAAAAGCCGTTCGGGGACGCAGGATTGTCGGTGAACGGTAGGTTTTGGGTGGTGAGCGTATGGCGGGGGAGGCGTTGGATATACTTGGAGGCGTTCATTTTGTCTGTTGGGATGCCCGCGATGGCATCGTTGACATAGAAAGATCGACCTATGGCCGCTGTTAAAAAATCGGTTTCCGTTAAGGACGTGGCGCGTC
>CAKUHM010000060.1 GCA_934655835.1 uncultured Collinsella sp.
TACAGCTCGAGCGTGCCCACGCAATGCCCGCGCACGGTAAGCGGTGCGACAATACCGGCGCGCAGGCGCGGAAAGTAGCCACCCGTCTCGGTCGAGGCATCGCGCGAGAACACGCTTTGTTCACCGCTGTTGATCACGTTGAGCGTAGTCCGCAGCACCACCGGAGTTCCCGCGGGGCATTTTGCCGAGTCCTCGCCCCAGCTTGCCAACACCTGCCTGCCGTCGGTAAAGCAGATGGCAGAGGCGATAGTTTCGGACAGGATGATCTTCGAGGCGCCCAGGGCAGCTTCGGGCGTAAGGCCGCGCGACGTGTAGGCGAATATTTTTGAAGCGATGGCGAGCGTGCGGTCGGTTGCGCTCGATGTGAGATCGTCGGGAACGACAAAGACGTACGAGAAGAAGAAGCACAGCATGACCAAGCCGGCAATGACGACAACGGCCGGAACGGGATTGGGATTATCGGTTAGATCCCAGATGAGCAGCAGGATAAGCAGCGGAACGACAATACCGAGCAAGATGGCTTGAACCACATGCTGAGCGGTACGAAAGACCTTGGTAGAGTTGCAGCTCTTGCCCAGAATCAGCCTATTGAGATCCACCGTCATCCCCTTCTTACTGACGCACCCCATAGCAATAAAGAGGGCCGCAAGCGACCCTCTCCATTGCATTATGCAATCAAATACTGTGTTTTACATCCAGCCATCGATGAACGGTAGCTTAGGCGCTGTACTTGTTTGCCTCGCCGAAGGTACCGGCCTCGACAATCCAGCCGTCCTTCATGATGACGTCCATGTTGTCGGTGTTGAGCACGTGGATGTCGGCGGCGACGTCACCGTTGACAACCAGCAGGTCGGCGCACTTGCCGGCCTCGATGGAACCGGTCTCGTCCTCGATGTGGCACATCTTGGCACCGTTGAGGGTGGCGCAGGTGATGGTCTCGACCGGGGTGAAGCCGATCTTGTCGACGAACTCGTACATCTCCTCGATGGAGCAGGTGCCATACGGGGTGACGAAGGAGAAGGAGTCGGAGCCGATCGTCATGACGACGCCGCGCTTCTTGGCCTCGCGCAGGCAGTCGTAGTTGCGCTGCAGCTCCTTCTCGACCAGGGTGCCCTCGTACTTGTCGTGCAGCTCGGGGACGTAGACGGGCGGATAGGTGGCGTACCAGGTGGGCAGGAAGGCGATCGTCGGGGTGAAGAAGGTGCCCTGCTCGGCCATGAGGTCCATGGTGCGCTCATCGATATCGAAGCCGTGAATCAGCTGCTCGCAGCCAAAGCGAACGGAATCGTAGGCAGCGGCGTGGTTGTTGTAGCAGTGACTCCACACGGGGATGCCGACCATCTTTGCCTCTTCGACCACAGCCTGGATCTCCTCGGAGCAGTAATGCTGGTCGCGACCGGAGTCCCAGCGCCAGATGCCGCCACCGGTAGCCCAGATCTTGATGGCATCGGGGTTCTCGCGCAGGCGACGACGGACGGCCTTGCGCAGATCCCAAGGACCATCGACCTGGTCGCCCCAGGGGTGGGATTCCTTGTTGAGCTCCTGGGTGCAGTGGTGGGAGTCACCGTGACCGGCAACGCGGCAGAAGCCGAGGCCGGTGGCCAGAACGCGCGGGCCCTTAAAGACGCCCTTGTCGATGCAGTCACGGATCTGGATACCAAAGCGGCCGATCTCGCAGACGGTGGTGAGGCCGTGGGTAAGGCAGTCGTAGGCCTGCTTGACGGCGACGGCCTGCTTCTCGAGGAGCGGCTGCATGACCCAATCGGTGTCATCGTCGGTCAGGTTACCCGAGAAGTGCAGATGGGTGTCGATCAGGCCGGGAAGGACGGTCTTGCCGGCGGCGTCGATAACCTCAACGCCCTCGGGAAGGTCCTGCATAGCACCGGCATACTCGATCTTGCCGTTGTCGTCGACGAGAACGAGGGAGTTCTCGACCGGCTCGGCACCGGTACCGTCGATGAGCTTGCCGCCAACGATTGCATACTTAGTGGACATGGTTCCTCCTTATGGATCCATATAGTGGGCGAGGCCGTGTTGGGTTAAGGCCTCACAAAGCTACCCAAGTGGTGCCGGGTTCGGTGCGCGGGAGAGAGGGTCCCGCGCACCCGATCCGCCCCGGCTCGGCGTTACTTTTTGCGGGAATTGGTGAAAGCCATGAGGGCCAGGCCAATAGTCAACCAGCCGATCACGATGCTCCACTCCACCATGTTGAGGGAGGCGGGAGAGAACGGAATCACGAGCAGGCCGATGATGATGGCGCAGGCAGCGATAGCGAGGCCGATGCCGAACTTGCCGCCGGGAACTTCGTAGGGACGAGGCAGGTCGGGCTCGGTGAAGCGCATGCGCAGGCAGGCGAGGGCGACCATGCCGCAGGAGAAGATGAAGGCGAGAGCCGACACGTTGGTCAGAGGGATGAGCATGTTCTTGCCCAGGAACGGACCGATGACGGTGATGACGCCCAGGACGACGCAGGCGAGCTTGGGAGCGCCGGACTTGGGGTCGACCTCGGCGAATTTCTCGGGCAGCTGGCCCTTGCGGCCCATGGCGAGCATGATGCGGCTCGTGGCGCCGTAGAAGGAGTTCATCGGGCCCATGGGTCCAAGCGTGGCGATGACGAGCATGGCCAGGTACAGAAGCATGTTGATGCCCTTGAGGCAGGCAAGCGCGGGAACCGGGCTCTTAACAAACTCATGCCAGTCGAGGATGGTGCCGAACGAGTAGATGCAGACCATGTAGAAGCCGCCGGCGGCCAGCAGGGCCAGGGAGATGATCTTGCCGAACTTGTTCCAGTTGAGACCCTCGGCTGCTTCCTCAGCCTGCTGAGGAATGGTGTCGAAACCGGCGTAGAAGAACGGGGTCAGAACCAGGACCGACACGATGCCGGCGAACAGGCTGGTGCTCTCGGTAGCAGCCTTGCCGCCACCAGCGCCGGCGACCTGGGAGAACACGGGCATGGCGTTGTCCGGCGAGCCAGTGAACAGCGAGACACCCATGGCGAGCAGCATGCCGCAGAGCAGGGCCTTGGTCAGGAAGGCCTGGAGCTTGGCGGCCGAGCTGGCGCCGCGGAAGTTGAGGAAGATGACGTAGACTGCAAAGCCGAGCGCGATCAGCGTCGGGAACAGGTAAACGTCAGCGCCCAGGATGGTATAGAGCTTGACGGCACGCAGCCACTCAAGACCGGGCAGGCTGCCGAACATCTCGGACACGAGGGTCGAGATGGCGATGGCCTCCCACGGGCACAGGATGCCGTTGCCCAGGGCCAAAAGCCATCCGGTGATGTAGCTCAGCGTACGGCCAAAGCTACGATCGACATACTCGACGATGCCGCCCGAGATGGGGATAGCAGCCGTGAGCTCACCGAAAACAGCTCCGACGGGCACGAGGAAGATTGCACCCAAGAGGAATGCGATCATAGCGGGAACGGGACCGCCGCCCACGACCATCCAGTCGCCGACCTGCAGAACCCAGCCAGTTCCGATGATGGCGCCGAAACCGATGGTGAAGAAGTTCCAGAGCGAAAGCGTTTTCTTCATGCCGCCGTTACCTTCGACTGCAACCTCTGCGTTCTTGTCCGCCATTGTTCCCCTCCTTTCCTTATTGACGCCTCTTTGGCGTCACCCCTTGCGCGGTCTGTTTTGCCGCGCGCTTTTATTTCGTGGCTTTAAGATACGGCCTTGGCACAGCAGCGCCGCTTGTGGCTCGACCGAAGGCAGAACTGCAAAACGAGCGGCGCCGTTTTTGGGACGAACGGCGGAAGACGTCATTCGTCTTGGACGCTTTCATCTTGTCTGCTTTTGAAGACCTGTTGCCGTGACGCTTGGCCGCGGCGCGGCAACGTTCATACCATTTGTCAGGCTTTTGGCGCACATACCCATGTGTCGTGCATCTTTTTATGTAGGATAGACAAGTTACACATGAGGCAAGGTGATTCGAATGGCATACGGATACAATGACGGCGACCAACGGCCACAAAGCGTGCGCCTTGCCGGCCGCACCACGCCAACGCCCAGAAGCACCTCCGACAACAACAACCCGCAGCGCCCCCAAG
Organism: uncultured Collinsella sp.; assembly: GCA_934655835.1. The sequence continues at coordinate 4,049 of CAKUHM010000060.1, forward strand.
AACAGCTCGGGGCTTCTTCGCGGAAACAAAGCCGTACCGTGCAGCAGTCAGACCGCGTGAGTACGAGCACACGCCAACGCCAGACCGACACATCGCAGCCACGCCGCTACGATCGCCGTAAGACCGACTACTACGTTAAGCGCTCCTTTTCGCGACCTCAACGCGATCGCGGCAATTCCGCCCCTCGCCCCGCGTCGCACACCACAAGCCACGCGCTTCCGGCCCGCCGCCTACGCCTTGCGTTTTGCTCCATCGCCGCCTGCCTCGTCTTTGTGTTTTTGGGATCCTGTATCTCCCACGGATCAGCCGGTCTTGAGCCCACTGCCGAGGACAAGCTGCTTAAAGCTCCCGTCGCGCCCGGCTACTCATTTGCCTTTTCGACCCCGCGCTCGCAATGGCAGGCCGGCACCATGCCCCACATCTACCAAATTGACCCCGCATGGTCGGAGCTGCCCTATGCCGGTGGCACTATTCGCGAAAACGCTTGCGGTCCCACTTGCCTCACCATGGTTTATATCTTTAAGACCGGCCATACCGATAAGACGCCGGTCGATATATGCGCACTGGCCGAAGCCGGCAACTACGCCCCCACTGGTGCCACCGAGTGGTCGTTTATGACAAGCGGTGCGTGGCAGCTGGGGCTCAACGGAACACAGCTCTATAACGATCGCGAATCGATTACCCAAGCACTTCGCTCGGGTGCGCCCGTCATCGCCGCAGTGCGCCCCGGCACGTTTACCAACGTAGGCCACTATATCGTGCTCCACGGCATCGACGATGCCAACCAGATTGGCGTCTACGACCCCAACTCGGCCAGCCGCAGCGCCCGCCGCTGGGGCGTGGTGGAGGTCCTCAACGAAATCGAAGCCATGTGGGCCTACTACTAGTCATTGGGCACTCATTGGGGACAGACTTAAATGAGTGGCCCCAGACTGCCCGGAACTGCCGGCACGGAAGGCGCATCCCGCTTTGAAGTTCGATAGCGGGATGCGCTTTCCGTTAGCGGCCTGCTTGGGAAACTGAGAGCCACTTTTCGGCATATTTCCGGGATGCATTTTCCGGTTGAGGGCCTCAAAGGAAACTGCACCCGTTTTGGACTACTCATTTAAGTCTGTCCCCAATGACTAGGTGAATAGCAAAAGCCCCGCAGTCGGAGCGGACTGCGGGGCTCATGAAGAGAGGCTAGTTTGTGGGCGCTCTGCCTGGCGCCCACGAGAGAGGCAACAGAGTAGAGACTACTCGTGGATGCGAGTACCGGAGAGGCCGGCCATGGTCTCGGCAGCCTTGTCCAGAGCACCGATGATGCAGGTGCGGCCCTTGCGGGAACGGGCGAACTTGATGGCAGCGCGGACCTTGGGCTCCATGGAGCCCTTGCCGAACTGGCCCTCGTCGGCCAGGCGCTCGGCCTCGTCGGCGGTGAGGTCCTCGAGCTCCTCCTGGTTGGGCTTGCCGAAGTTGATGGCGACATGCTCAACGGCGGTCAGCAGGAACAGGACGTCGGCGTCGCAGTCCTCGGCCAGCAGCTCGCCGCCCAGGTCCTTGTCGATGACGGCGGGAACGCCCTTGTAGCAGCCCTTGTTCTCGTAGTCGCGGACGACGGGGATGCCGCCGCCACCGCAGGCGATGACGATGAACTCGTTGTCGAGCAGGTTGAGGATGGAGTCGGCCTCGACGATCTTCTTGGGATCGGGGGAGGCGACGACGCGACGCCAGCCGCGGCCGGAATCCTCGACGAAGACCTTGGAGGGATCCTCGGCCATGAACTCCTTGGCCTGCTCCTCGGTGTAGAAGGGGCCGATCGGCTTGGTCGGGTTCTTGAACGCGGGATCGTCGGGATCGCACTCGATCTGGGTGACGACGGTAGCGGCGTGCCAACGCTTATAGCGCTTGTGCATCTCGCGGCCGATGCCCTGCTGCAGGTGATAACCAATGTAGCCCTGGGACATGGCGCCGCACTCGGGCAGCGGCATCTCGGGGGTGCCGATGGCGTCGTGGGCAGCGGCGAAGGCGTTCTGGATCATGCCGACCTGCGGGCCGTTGCCGTGGGTGATGATGATCTCGTTACCCTGCTCGATAAGACCAAGGAGAGCGTGGGCGGTGTTGCCCACGGCCTCGATCTGCTCGACGGGGTTGTTGCCGAGGGCGTTGCCGCCAAGGGCGACGACAATACGATCGGGCTTGCCAAGAGGCTTAGACATTGCTGGAATCCTTTCTGTAAAAGGCCTACAACCCATTAATAACCCGTGTCCGTGCGATACGCGAGTTTATTAAGGTTTATATTCTCTTTATCGCTCATTTTATTCATTTTGAAAATAGCGGAACGGTGAACGGTCGTTTTTACCCGCTCAGCGTAAAGAACTCCAGCTCACGCATATCTACGCCATTTACGTGCAACTTTATTTAAATAGAGCAGGGATTAGACCGGATTATGCAAACTATATCTTTGCTAAACACAAAACGGACAGCGCAAAATCTTACTCGCACTATACGAGATTCTATGCACTTATAAGACGAGTATGCACCCCTGCAAAAACATGGGGCTTTTCATCCAGCATAAGGAATAACCAGTCGCGCCTCACCCTGCGAGAAGCGACCGAATGCGAACTGCGTTTTGGCCAGCAGGGTTGATCGAGTGTCCAAAAAACTAAATAGGGATATTGCTTCCGCTCCCATGGCGTGATACTTTAGCCAAGTACAGCACGGGCTGGGGCGGCAGATATCTGTCGTGAAGTTTGGGCTCGGCGACCCCGTAGCTGTCTTCTCCTTTATCCGCCAGCGAGCCCCTTGAGCGACGGATTGAGGAGGTCCTTACCATGACAAAAATGCTCAAGATCACGCTGAATGACGAGACGTTTCTCGCCGACATGCTCTGGGACGAGGCACCCGAGACATGCAGTCTGTTCGAATCGTCCTGTCCGGTCGAGTCGCGCATCTTCTCGGCCAAGATCTGCGATTCCGAGGTGACCTATCCCGTATCGGGCCCCATCGCCAACTACGAGCACATCGAGAATCCCGTCTTTAACGAGCCGGCAGGCGCGGTGAGCTGGTACGGCGGCTGGTCTTCGATCTGCATCTTCTTTGATATTTGCGAGCCCTTTGGCACCTGCAACATGTTTGCCCGCATCTGCGAGGCCGACCGTGAGCGCTTTGCAGCCGCTTGCCGCAACGTCTGGGACAACCAGGGCATGTACATCAAAAACGAAATCGTCGAGATCGAAGCGGAGGCCTAAAGATGATGGATATCGACACCCTGCTTGGGCTCGATCTTGCAGAGTACACCACTTCGCTTGAAGCCCTCGCCGACCAAATGATGCTCGAGGAACCCCGCGATATCGACCTGATGCGTCGGCGCAAACTCGACACCGGCCGCGAATTCGCCGTCTGGAACTTCACCGTCGGCTACTGCATGAACGCCACCGACGCCCTCTCCCTCCTGCGAGCCCAGGCTAACGAAAACGCCAACGACGGCACCGCCGACCTCGCAACCCTCAACAACAGCGCCGCGCGCCTGTGCGACTGGTTCTCGGGCGCCTTCGACGTCACCGGCAAAATGGACGACACCACAGCCATCCTAGCCCACAGCCGCGACCTCTACGCCCAGGTCGAAACCCACGAGCAGTTTGCCGCCCTCACCCGCGCCACCGAGCGCTATCTGGTTCAGCTGCAATTTTGGGTCGATCGCCAAATTCCTTGGCCGGCCATCAGCGACCTGGTCCACGGCTACCGTCTACGCACAGAGAGCGGCGAGACAAGGTAAAACAACCAGATAGCACCAACAAAGCCCCACCACGGGACCCAAAGTAGCAGTCAGAGGGCTG
>CAKUHM010000061.1 GCA_934655835.1 uncultured Collinsella sp.
GGGCCGTCATCGGCGACCGAGCACGTCACGCGCCCCTCGTCGACACCAATCGAAATCACGATATGCGAGCCCGCCGGCGTATACGTGATGGCGTTGTTCACCAGGTTCACCACAAGCTGCACCATCAGGCGCGCATCGACGTTGACGAGCGCCGGCTCGTCGCCCGCCACCACCTTAAGGTCGTGCTCGCGCACGGACGGGCTCACGTGGCGTAGCGCCTCCTCCACGATATCGTCCATGAGCTCGAGCGTGGTCGACAGATGCATACCGCCGCCCTCGAGCTTGGTAATGGCAAGCAGGTTCTCGACGGTGGCGTTGAGCCACAGCGCATCCGAGCGAATGGACAGCAGCATGTTGCGACGCGTCTGGGCGTCGAGCACCGCCGTGCCGGTTGAGCCCTGGTCGAGCAGCACGTCAGCATTGCCCGAGATGCTCGTGAGCGGCGTGCGCAAATCGTGCGAGATGGAGCGCAGCAGGTTGGCACGCAGCTGCTCGTTTTTGGCGAGCACCGCTGCCTCCTCGCGTGCCTCCATGGCGCGGGCGCGATCGAGCGCGAGCTCGCCTTCGCTCACGATGGCGTCGGCCAGCATCCGTTCCTCGTGCGTCAGCACATCGGGCTCGGCAACGACAGCCAGCACGCCCACCACCGAGGCGGGGTCACTCGAGCGCACGATGCTGTCGCCCGAGCGCACCGTCAGGTAGATGCCATAGAACGCCGAACCGCCAAACGTGGCGTCGAGCGGCGTTCCCACGTAGGCCGAAGCCGAGAGCAGCGGCGGCATCTGGGGCGCCAGATGGTGCACCGGCGCGGCATCGCCCACCGCCGTATAGGTCGCGCGCGGCAGCAGGTCATCATCCTCGGTATCGGCGCTGTACCACACGACCGGGCAGCCCGAAAGGCGCGCCAGCTGCGTGGCCATGGCATGCACAATCTGCGGCTCGTCGGCGCAGCGCTGCAACATGCGGTTGGTTTCGAGCACCATCTGCGTACGGCGGTCGCTAGCAGCGGCCTGTGCCAAGGCACGGCGCAGTGCCAGCGCGATTGAACTCGACACGAGCGAGACCACGAACATGATGAAAAACATGCCGGGATGAATGTGGTCGATAAACGTTAGGGAGTACCGCGGCTCGATGAACAAAAAGTTGTAGAGCGCAACGGCTGCAACCGAGCTCAGCAGACAGTACAGGCGGCTCCAGGTAAAAAACGCGCACAGCTGCACGGCGAGCACGTACACAATCATGACGCTCGGGGCAAGACCGGGTCGGTCGAGCAATGCGCCCACAACCGTCGCCGCCACCAACAACCCTGCCGACACACCGGCATCGTACAGAGGCCCGCGGCGCGTCAGCGTCGTGCGCCGCCACCAAAAGTTATCGGCAAGATCGCCGTCCGCACGGACGTCCATCAGCGCCCCGCCCCTCTCTCAAAAACAAAAACCACCACAAAGGGGCCAGGCACCTTTGTGGTGGTTTCCCTTGTGGTGGCTCTAAGTGTAAAGCCTTTACTACCGGCAGTCGCTAGACAAACAGCACGTGCGCGAGCAAGGCGCAAACGCACGCCGCGGCAAATACCAGCGCCACGACCGAGATCACGCGATCGGCCATGTCCATGTTGGCCCGATTCGTAAAGAACTGGTCCTCGGCGGCGTCGATACCCGCCTCGCGGACGTCAAATGTCCTTGCATCCATGTTTACCTCCCCGGCTTTAGTTTTGCTCATCGATAACCAACTCCGTGTAGTCTCCGTCGACTACGGGCGCTCGTTGGGGGCCAGGCGCTGCATCTTGCTCACAGCCTTGAACTTGGTGAACAGCGGCACATACTCAAAGCTCACGTTGGAGTTCTCCAGGCCGTACCAGCGCGCCGGCGTGCCGGCGGCGCGGCGGATGATGTACTTGAGCGTAATGGCCGTACGCTCACTCGGCTCCACGTCGCTTTCGGGTGCCAGAAGCTTGCGGATCATGACGAACTTGAACGTGCCAATGTTGCCCGGATCCTTATAGACCGAGTAGTCGTGCGTCTGCGACGGCAGCTCGCCGGTGGCAGCCAGGTCCTGAACGACCTGACGCAGGTAGGCATTGACGCGCTGGTTGACCTTATAGCCCAGGTACAGGTGCACGCGGAACACGTAGTCGGTGCCAAACGTCTCGACCGAATAGGCAAAGGTATGCGGCTCGTCCATGGTCTCGACATTCACGAACCACCAGGCGCGAGCGCGCTTGGGATGCTTGTCCAAGATCGAGTAGACAATGTCGCGGTCGATGTAGTCGGTATGGGTGTCCTTGGTCAGGTACACGATGTTGTCGCTCAGGCGCTCGTAGCGATCGTCATCGCGCAGGCGCTTGAGCTGCGGCAGGTAGCTGCGCAGCGGCAGCAGCGTAAACTGGCGCTGCTCGACCGCCGTGCCGTTGTACCAGCACACCATAATGCCCATGATGAGTGCAGCCATGAGAATGGTGAAGTAGCCGCCATGGAAGAACTTGGTGAGCGAGCTCACGAAGAAGAAGCCTTCGAGCAAAAGGAAGAAGGCCGCGAAAATCCACGGAGCAACCTTGAGCTTGCGCTCCTCGTGCAGGTAGAAGAAGAGCAGCAGCGTGGTGCACATCATAGTCAGCGTAATGGCAAGGCCGTAGGCGGCTTCCATATGCGCCGAGTTCTGGAACAGCAGCACCACGATGACGCAGCCCACGAGCATGACGTTGTTGACCATGGGGATGTAGAGCTGGCCCTTGGTCTCGGCAGGGTAGAAGACCTGCATGTGCGGCATGAGGTCCAGGCGACTGGCCTCGGACACAAGCGAAAATGCGCCGGTGATAAGTGCCTGCGAGGCAATGATGGCCGCGATGGTGGAAAGGCCGACGGCAAACGGGCGCATGCCCGGGGCGAGCATCTGGTAGAACGGGTTGAGGTCGGCAATGCCCATGAGCTCGGGGTTGGCAGCGTTGTTGATAAGCCAAGCGCCCTGGCCCATATAGGACAGCAGCAGGCAGCACTTAACGAACGGCCAGGTGGCGTAAATGTTGCCGCGACCCACATGGCCCATGTCGGAGTAGAGCGCCTCGGCACCGGTGGTGGCGAGGAAGCAGCTGCCCAGAATCATGATGCCTGCGTGGTTGTTGGGGCTCAGCAAAAAGGCGATGCCGCGCACCGGGTTGAGGCACAGCAGCACGGCGGGGTGCTGGAAGACAAAGAACAGACCCGTGCCGCCCAAGAACAGGAACCACAGCGTCATGATGGGGCCAAAGGCGTGACCGATCTTGGCCGTACCGATGCGCTGTACCAAGAAGAGCACGATGATGATGGCGAGCGTAATGGCGACGACGCGGCCCTGGTCATCGCCCAGTACGGCATGGACCGCCGGGATGGTGCGCAGGCCCTCGATGGCCGTGGTAACGGTAACGGCCGGCGTCAGGATGCCGTCGGCGAGCAGTGCGGCGCCACCCAGCATGGCGGGGATGATAAGCCACTTGCCGCAGCGCTTGACCAGGCTGTACAGGGCAAAGATGCCGCCCTCACCATGGTTATCGGCGCGCAGCGAGATGAGCACATACTTGATGGTGGTCAGCAGCGTGACCGTCCACACAACAAGGGAGAGCGCGCCAAGCACGAACTCCTCCGTCACGCTTCCGATGCCGCCGTTGCCGGCAACGAGTGCCTTGGTCACATACATGGGGCTGGTGCCGATATCGCCATACACCACGCCCAGCGTGACGAGCATCGCCGAGATGCTCACCGGGATCGCAGCGTGCGATGCCGCGTCTTTGGTCTTTTGTTCCATGAGCCGGTTTCCTTCCCAACTTTAATATTCGAAGGGATTATAGGTAATCGGCCCATGGTTGCCAGACGCTATTTGCCCAGCTAGATAAACATTTATGCGGCCTTTATGCCACCGCGGCGATATGCAATGCGACAAAGGGGCAGCCCCTTTGTCACATCCGTCACATCCGTTACTTGCCGAGCCAGTTTTTGAACCACCACTCCATGGATCGGCTCATCTCGGCCATAAAGGGACTCGTGTGCTTGCGCGTGTATATGTCCACCACGCGCTCGCCCACCTCACGGGCATGCGGGCGGAACATCGCATCCATCTCGGTCACCTGCGCATCCATGGTCGCGGCATCCGCACGGCAGTAGCGCTCCTCGTGCACCAGGTTCACCACGGGATGCGCGATCGCCGGACGCTCCTTGCGGGGCGTGCCAATGATGAGCATCGACAGCGGCATGGTGTAGGGCGGCAAATCGAGCAGCGCGGCAACCTCCTCGGCGTTCTCGACGATGTCGCCGATGTAGCAGCTCCCCAGCCCCAGGGCCTCGGCGGCAACCACGGCGTTTTGCGCAGCAATCACGGCGTCCTGCGCCGCGATGGCAAAGTCGCCCAGACCCGGCGCACGACGGGGCTGCTTGCCCGTGCGTTCGACGAACTCGGGCTCAAAGCAGCCAACATGCTCAAACAGGTCAATCCACTTGGCGTAGTCGACCACAAATATAAGTGCCCACGGGGCCTTGGCGATCATGGGCTGGTGGTCGCACAGGTCGGCCAGGCGGTCGAGCGTAGCCTGCTCGCGGATGCTCACGATGGAGTACATCATCATGGCGCCTGCCGACGGCGCGCGACTCGCCGCGTGCAGGATTGCCGCGCGCTGCTCGTCGGTCACCGCCACGGGACGATCGTCATCATCGCGCGCAAAGGCACGTGTGGAAGAACGGTGCTCCAAGATGTCCAGCACCGCGTTGCCCGTAGCTTCGACCGGATAGCCGCCGGCGTCCACGCCCGCAGTTCCATCGCAGCACTCGACATCCGTCTTGCAAACCTGCTCGTTCATCGCCTCATCCTCGCCAATTCTTTAAGAAGCCTTTACGTTTCCGTGTAATTCCCGTCCATTATCGCGCAGGTCGCCACTCCATTGCGCAACACCGCCACACGTGCGCGTTATTATGGCTGGTTGTTGTGCGCAGCCCTCAAATGCTGCGCATATCTTGGTAACAATCGGGTAAACCCCCGCTTTCGTAGGTTCTAAGTTTGTGAGGAGTCTCAGCATGTTCGCAGCCGCTATCTCGCTCGTCGGTCTTGCGGCGACCGTCTACCTTGTTTTGCGCGAGGCCAAGGCCATTCGCGCCCAGTCGGGCACCGTCGCCAAGAGCGCTCTTGGATGGAGCGTCGCCTTTGGCCTGTTCCAGCTCTTTTTAACCGTCTGGGGCGCTATTGGCCTCGTGGCGCAAAACGAGCCGCTCGCCTTTGTGATGCTCATCCTGACCAACGCCATCCTCACCGGCTGCGCTTGGGCAAGCATCGCACGCGACCGCATCGCCCCGCGCGTCTTTGCGTTTGCCGCGCCCGACGCCCCCGCCCCCACGGGCAAACTCGCCCGCCTACGCGGCGCCTTTGTGGGCCGCCCGCTTGTCGCCGCCGTGCTGTGCCTGCTACTCGCCGGCGTCTTTGCGCTGCTGGGCATGGAGGTCTCGTCCAACCACGACTTTACCTGGGTCTACCCCCTGTGCATCTTGCTCGAGTGGGCCATCATCACCGCGCTCATGGCCGGCCTGTTCTTCCTGTTTCAGCGCCACGGCGCAGCTCCGGCCGTTCTGGCCTTCGCCCTCTTTGTCCTGGGCATTGCCGAGTTCTTCGTCATCACGTTTAAATCCATGCCCATCCAGCCGGGCGACCTTTCGGCCATCTCCACCGCCGCCGCGGTCGCCGGCAACGGCTACACCTTCTCGATCTCGCTGTTCTGCGTGCTGTCGATGGGCTTTACCGCCATCGGCATGCTGCTGTGCGAGTACGCCGGCATCGTGGCGCCGCACCGCCAGAAGGATGCCGCCAACGCCAAGCGCATGCTGCTCACCAACCTGCTCGTGGCCGTGCTGTGCCTGGGCGGCGTGACCGCGCACGTCACGCTCATCGACTACTACAACACCCTCGGCATCACCGTCTACACCTGGCGCCCGCTCGAGAGCTACTGGCGCGAGGGCTACCTGCCCGCCTTTATTAGTGCGGCGCAGTCCATCAAGCCGCCCAAACCCGCCGACTACTCCGTCGACGACGCCAAGGCCACGCTCAAAAAGTATGCCAAGGCCTACGACAAGTCCGATGCCGCCAAGAGCGACGAGCGCGCCGCAGCAAAGGAGCAGTTCGATAGCGAGAAGCCCACGGTCATCGCCATCATGAACGAGACGTTCTCGGATCTGTCGATCTACCAGAACATGCGTGCCGGCTACGAGGGCCCGCAGTACTTTAAGAGTCTGTCCAACTGTCTCAGCCGCGGCAAGCTCTACGTGAGCGCCTACGGCGGCGGCACCGCCAATACCGAGTTTGAGTTCCTGACCGGCAACTCCATGGCCAACCTGGGCTCGGGCGTGTACCCCTACACCATCTACAACATGGAAACGACCGAGAACCTGGCAGAGCAGTTCAAGTCGCTCGGCTATGCCACCACGGCCATGCACCCCAACCACGCGACCAACTGGAACCGCGAGAACGTCTACAAGGACTTTGGCTTTGACCAGTTCCTGTCCATCAACGACTTCCAGGGCGCCGATACCCTGCGCGGCATGGTGACCGACCAGGCGACCTACGACAAGATTCTGGAGCTGCTCAACCAGAACGCCGACCCACAGTTTATCTTCGACGTGACCATGCAGAACCACTCGGGCTACGACACGGGCCTGGTGCCGGTCGACAAGCAGATGCACCTGAACATCGACACGACCGACCTGGACGCCAAGACCGTCGAGGACGGCACGCTGTCCGATGTCGACGAGTATGTCTCGTGCATCGAGCAGTCCGACCAGGCGCTGCGCTACTTCCTCAACGCCCTGAGCAAGCTCGACCGCAAGGTGGTCGTGGTGTTCTGGGGCGACCATCAGCCGTTCTTCCCGTCCAAGTTCAACGACAAGTGGTTTACCGACGAGGATGACGCCACCCATCAGGAGCGCCTGTGGCAGACCGACTACATCATCTGGGCTAACTACGACGTCGCCGGCTGCGACCAGACGAGCGAGACCGACGACCTGTCCACCAACTACCTGTCCACCCAGCTCATGCAGCTGATCGGCGCCCCGCTTTCCGACTACCAGAAGGCGCACATGACGCTGCGCGAGTCGCTGCCCGCCATCAACTCCGTGGGCTACGAGGACGCCAGCCTGCGCTGGGCGCTCTCCTCCAACGTCACCGGAGACGACGCCGTTGCCGCCGCTGCCACCAAGGCGCGCGAGGATTACGCCAAGATGCAGTACTACGAGATGTTCCGCGACGGCAAGAACGTCTACACCGAGCACTTCCAGACCGAGGCCAACGAGACCGACCCCAACCTGGCGCCGGGTACAACCAAGATCAAGTAGCGACCAGCTGCGAGTTCATAACTGAAACGTCTGTCCAGGCGGAGGCATATAAGGTTCCCTGCTCGGACAGTCCTGCGCAAGACGGAGGCCACATTAAGTGGCCTCCTTTGCGTGCGGAACTCGCGATGAACCTTATATGCCTCTGCCTGGACAGACGCTTTGTTGTTGGAGCGCGGCTTGTCATGAGAGTATTCGGAGTATCTCTGGTTGAATCGGGCTCTTGCCTTGAAGACTCTGATTTCTAATAAAGAGAAAACCCGGGTAGCCAAGTTGTTTGGCTACCCGGGTTTTGCTTTGTCGATATGTTTGACTGATGGTTAGTGGGTCTTGCGGCGTTTAACCAGCATGACGAGGGCTATTGCTACGAGGATGGCTCCCGCTGCTGCTGCGGTGGCGACTAGGGCGAATGTTTGGTCGCCGGTGTTTGCGAGGTTCTTCGCTGTGGTCGTAGTCTTGACCTTGGTGTCGGTCTTAGCTCCGTTGTCGGACTTGGGCTTGTCCGGGTTCGTCGGGGTCTCAGGA
>CAKUHM010000062.1 GCA_934655835.1 uncultured Collinsella sp.
GTACGGAGCCGAGTGCCATGCGCTGGTGGAGACATTGGGCGTGCGTGACTTGATCTTTACCGGCCGCGTCAACGTGGTCGAGTACATGGAAAAGCTCGACTTTACCATTCTGACGAGCATCTCCGAGGGCCAGCCGCTCAGCGTGCTGGAGTCGCTTGCAGCGCGTCGCCCCTGCGTGACGACCGAGGTGGGCTGCTGCCGCGAGCTGCTCGAAGGCGCCCCGGGCGATGACTTTGGCGTGGCAGGTTATTTGACGCCGCCCATGTATCGCAAGGGCTTGGCCGATGCCATGGAGCGCATGTGCACAAGCCGCGCCCGCCGCATTGAGATGGGGGAGCGCGGCCAGCGTCGTGTTGCCACGTACTTCTTGCACGAGCAGATGCTCGCCAACTATCGCGCGATGTACGACGAGACGGCGCGTGCGTTTGACCTGCCCAGAGAGGGGGAGTAGCCGGTGGCCGGAATCGGTTTTGAGCTCAAACGCCTGTTTAGGCGCAAGGGTCTGTTTGCTACGATGCGCGCCTATGGCTACGCCGGCATTGTGTGCACGGGCCCCATGCTGCTGGGTGTGCTGCTCCAGGTGGGTATCTTGGTGCTGTGCGGTCTGTGGGGCGTGGGGCGCGCCAACCAGGACCTGCTGGTGTGCATGGTGACCTATACGCTGCTGGCGTCGCTTACGCTCACGAGCTTTTTCTCCATGCCGGTCACGCGCTTTTTGGCCGACATGCTTTTTGCCGAGCGCGAGGATGAGATCTTGCCTTCGTTTTGGGGATCTAATGTCATCATGCTCGTTGCGGGCACGGTGCTCTACGGCGTCTTTTTGCTGTTCTCGGGCGCCACGCTGCTGCAGGGGCTGCTGTGCCTGTGGCTGTTCAACATTATGATCGTCAACTGGAATGGTATGAGCTACCTCACGGCCATCAAGGATTATCGTGGCATTTTGTGCAGCTTTGCGGCCGCCATTGGCGTGGCGTGCCTGTGCGCCCTGGCAGCGCTGGCGTTGGGACTGCCGCCGGTCGAGGGCCTGTTGGCGTCAATCGCCCTAGGCTACGGCGTCATGCTCGCCTGGGATGTGGTACTGCTGTACCGGTATTTTCCACGGAGTGACCGGAGTCCCTGGCGTTTTTTGCGCTGGCTCGACCAATTTATGCCGCTTGCGCTTACGGGGCTGTTTACCAACTTGGGGCTTTTCGCACACCTGGTTATTATCTGGGCGGGCCCTATTGGCGTGCAGATCAAAGGTCTTTTTTACGGGGCTCCTTACCATGACGTGCCCGCACTCATTGCGTTTTTGACCACACTCGTTACGACCGTCAACTTTGTGGTGTCGGTCGAGGTCAATTTCTATCCGCGCTACCGTGACTACTACAGCCTGTTTAACGACGGCGGCGTGGTGGGCGACATTATGGTGGCCGAGGAGGAGATGCTCGCTACGCTCAATCGGGAACTGCGCTTTTGCGCGCTCAAGCAGCTGTTTGTGACCGCGGCGGTCATTTCGCTCGAGACCACAGTTCTCTCGGCCCTGCCTCTGGGCTTTAACAACCTTATGCACGGGTATTTTCGAACGCTATGCGTAGGCTACGGCCTGTATGCCGTGGGCAACACGATCCTGCTTATCTTGCTGTACTTTACCGACTACAAGGGAGCCGTTCTGGCCTCGGGCCTGTTTGCCGGTGTGGCAGGGCTGGCGACCGCCGTGTCGTTGCTTTTACCGCAGCAGTTTTACGGCTTTGGCTTTTTGTTGGGTGCGGTGGTGTTTTTTATCGTGGCCCTGCTGCGGCTCGATACCTATACCGCCAACTTGCCGTATCGTATCCTGAGCCAGCAGCCCATTGTGGCGACCGACAAAACGGGTCGCTTTACACAGCTGGGCCGCTTGCTCGACCGTGCCGAGCAGCGCTATGAGGAGTGCCGCCGCAAGGGCGTGCCGCACGGCGCGTTTCAGCGCGCAGTAGTTCGCGTGTATCGCAACCATTGGGGAGGTTCTGATGATCGATAAGTTGATGTCTCGCCGCTGTCTGATCGAGGCGGCTGCCGGCGCGCTGCTGCTTTCGGGTTGCTCATCTCAGGACGAATCCTCGACAAATAAGGTAAAAAAGCAGGACAAGATTAAAAAGGCCGAGGCCTCCGACGGTTCCAAGCACCTACGCGATAAGGACGAGCTGTACGAGGTCTACGACGACTCGGACATTGTGACCATGTACCTGACGGTCTCGCGCGGCAACAGCTCCGAGAACACGGACCATAGCTGGGCCGAGATCAATACGTACTCGGTGTATGACTATGCCGACATGGGCGTGACGCGCTATCAGGTTATGGGCCTGCTGCAGGCGGGCGACGAAGAAGGCCCGGTGGCCGGCGAGGTTGGCTATGGCGAGGAAGCGCCCAATGCCACCGTGCAGGTGCGCGGTCAGACATCGAGCTCCTACACGCAAAAGAATTACAAGGTGGAGCTCAAAAAGGGCAAGGGCACCTGGCGCCAACAGCGCGCGATTGCGCTCAACAAGCACATGGGCGAGGGTATGCGTTTTCGCAACAAGATGGCCTACGACCTTATCCGCGGGATTCCCCAGATGATGGGCCTGCGCACGCAGTTTGTGCATCTGTGGGTGTGCGACCAGACCGAAAAGTCCAACGATACTTTTGAGGACTACGGCCTGTTTACGCAGGTGGAGCAGCTCAACAAGACGGCGCTTAAGGCGCATGGCCTGGATAAGAGCGGGCACCTGTACAAGGTGAACAGCTTTGATTTCCATCGCTACGAGGACACAATTAAGCTTGCCGACGATCCCGACTACAACCAGGCAAGCTTTGAGGGCATGCTCGAGATTAAGGGCGATTCGGACCACACCAAGCTCATCGAGATGCTCGATGCGCTCAACGACGAATCGCAAAAGATCGATGACGTGCTCGACACCTACTTTGATACCGAGAACCTGGTCTATTGGCTGGCGTTTCAGATTCTGACGGGCAACTGCGATACGCAGAACCGTAACTGCTATCTGTATAGCCCGCTCAACTCCAATACGTGGTATTTTTTGGATTGGGATAACGACGGCATGCTGCGCAAGCTGGAGCTGTCCCTTACCGGTTTTTCGGACTACGCGAGCTGGGAGCGCGGTGTGAGCAACTATTGGGGCAACGTGCTGTTCAATCGCGCGCTGCGCAGCAAGTCGTTCCGTAGCGAGCTCGACCGCGCCGTAAAGGACCTGCGCTCGTATATGACCGAGGCGCGCCTGGCCAAGATGATCAAACATTATCGCGAGGTTACCGAATCCCTGGTCTTTGCTTCGCCCGATATCGACAATCTGCCTGTCACCAAGGACGAATACGAGCAGATCGCCGCGGCGATTCCCTCCGAGATCGAGGAGAACTATAAGAGCTACTGCGAGAGCTATAAAAAGCCCATGCCGTTCTACATTGGCGTGCCGCAGATCGATAACGGTAAGCTGCGCATTAAATGGGATGCGTCCTACGACTTTAAGGCGCGTGACATTCGCTATACCGTGGAGCTGGCGCGCGACTATGCCATAAGCGACGTGCTTTTTAAGGCCGAGGACGTGCTACTTCCCGAGGTGACCTGTGATGCGCCCGATGCCGGCCAGTATTTTGTGCGCGTGCGCGCCACCAACTCCGACGGCTATACGCAAGATGCGTTTGACTACTATGTGACCGACGACGGCAAGCACTACGGCATGAAGTGTTTCTACGTGCAAGACGGCGGTAAGGTCGTGGAGGATACGTATGAGGAGGGCTAGCGCGCTGCTTGAGCGCCTGGCGGCCCCGCCTGCGCGCACTACGCAGGAGCGCTACCGCCACGAGCTCAAGTACCTTATCAACGAGGGCGAGCATACTGCGCTTGCCTGCCGTATGGCCCCGGTCTTTAACCTGGACAAACATGCGCAGGCGGGCGGCTACACCATCCGCAGCCTGTATTTCGATGACTACTGCAACTCGGCCTATGAGGAAAAAGACGCCGGCATCCTGATGCGCAAAAAGTATCGTGTGCGCATCTATAACGGCGGCGACAAGGTGATTAAGCTCGAGCGCAAAAAGAAGTACGGCAGCTGGATCTACAAGGAGGACGCGCCACTCACGCGTGGCGAGTTTGAGCAGATTCTGGCCGGCGACTACGACTTTTTGCTGAGGAGCCCCTATCCGCTCTGTCGCGAGTTCTACATCGAGTGCATCTGCAATATGATGCGCCCGCGGACCATCGTGGACTACGAGCGCGAGCCGTGGGTGATGGACGAAGGTACCGTGCGCATTACCTTTGATAGCAACGTGCGTGCGGCGGTGGGAAGCTTTGACATCTTTGACGCGACGTTGCCCGCGTTGCCCGTGCTGGAGCCCGGCAAGCTGGTGATGGAGGTCAAGTTTACCGAGTTTTGCCCGCAGCTGGTGCGCGATATGGTGCCGCCAGGTGCGGCCGAACTCACGGCGGTCTCTAAGTACTGCCTGTGTTATGACAAGACCGCCTACCTGCGCGGTTTTAACTACTGGGAATCGGATTTTGAGAACCGAGGGGATATTTAGACCATGAGCACCAGGGACTTTTTTAAGAACTCCGTCTTGGAGGCGTTTGGTCAGGTCGACCCTGCCAAGATCGGCCTGTCGCTGCTCGTGGCGCTCGCCATGGGCATCCTGATCTACTACGTGTACAAGCGCTTTTTTACCGGCGTGGTGTATTCGCGCAGTTTCGCCGTGACGCTCGTGGGTATGTGCGTGCTCACCTGCATGGTCACGCTCGCGATCTCGACAAACGTGGTCATCTCGCTTGGTATGGTCGGTGCTCTGTCTATCGTCCGCTACCGTACGGCGGTCAAGGACCCGCTCGACCTGCTGTATCTGTTTTGGGCCATTACCACGGGCATTACGGCGGGAGCCGGCATGTATGCGCTCGTGGGGCTCACGGCGGTGGTGATCGTGGTGATGATTGCCGGTTTTGCGAGTCACCAGGACAAGGCGCGCGTGTACATGATGGTCATCCACTACACGGGGCAGACCACCGGCGATGATATCGTGCGTGCATTTGGGCGCACCAAGTTTTCCGTCAAGTCCAAGACGATGCGCGGCGACAAGGTCGAGATGACGGTTGAGGTGTTCTCGGACGGCGTGGATATGCCCTATGCCGACGCCATCCGCGCGCTCGATGGCGTGGAAGATCTAACGCTCATCCAATACAACGGCGAATATCACGGCTAATTTTGTTCCGGCGTTCTAACAAACGCCGGAACGCTCGACGCTGCTTGCGCTGACGTTTTCTCGACCTGGGTGGGCTAGTCTTGGTTTGGTTTTATGTAAGGGTTGGTGTCGCGTGGACGTGCAACAGCTAGAAGAGTCCTGGGCTGCAAGGGCCGGCGCGCGTGAGGCGCGTCTTGTTGCGGCCTCGCACGTGCCGGCGGCGCTGTCGCTGCTGGGGATTGTGCGTCCCAGCGATCGCCTGGTCGTGTTTGCCGATGACTTTGCCGATGCGTTTGCTCGCGGCTTTGATGCCTGCGACGTTGCGCTGGTGGGGGAGCCTGCGGCTGCGACGTTTGCTGCCGCGTCCGAGGGCTTTGTTGCTTCGTTTGATGATGGCAGGTCGCATCTGTGGTGGTTCGTCAATTCCATCGGCGGGTTTGGCCTGCGTGTGCCCGATCTTCGTGCCCTGGGCCGCGCGGCGCGTGAGGCTCATGCGCTGCTGGTTGTGGACAACACCGTGGCGTCGGCTTTTGGCTGCGATTCGCTGCGGCTGGGTGCCGCGCTGTCGCTCGAGGCACTCGACCGTGTGTGTGCCGGTGAAGCTCCGCGCAAGCTCGTCGCCGTCTCGGTGGCGCGCTCGCAGCTCAAGCGCCATCGCGTGGATGCCGCCGCAGAGTGCGCACACGCGTTGCTTGCGACCTGCAGCGCTCCTGCTTTTGACCTGTCTGCTGAGGAGACCGACGTGCTAGAACGTGGGCTGTCCTCGCTCGATGCTCGCATGCAGGCGCACTTCGATCGCGCCCGTGCGCTGGCCGAGTATCTGGCTGCCAACGAGATGGTGCGCAACGTGCGCTATCCCGGGCTGAGCTCGCATCCCGACCATGCGGTTGCAACGGGAATCCTCGAGCACGGCTTTGGCCCGGCAGTTGAGTTTGACCTTATCGAGCGAAGTGCGGGTGAGCTGTTCGGCACATTGCCGGGGGAGTTCCGCACGTCGCCCGCCGGCGGCGCAACGACACGCCTTTCGGCCCCACGCGGCAAGCAGGGGAGCACCATCCGCCTCTTCGCCGGCACCGACGACCCCCTGCAGGTGGCTGCCACTCTCGATAACGCCCTTCGCAAGTAGCTAATCGGGGTCTGTGTCACGAAAACGGCCTATTTACTACATTTAAGCAATAGGGGTCGACCACACCCGCCTATTTTGAAAATTACCAAGCTGTTTACCAGCGGTTTTAGTTTCATAATGTCCGGTATGGTCGTGGGTATTCAACTAAACGTAGTAGATGGGCCCGTTTTGTGGCGCGAGCCTCAACCCGAGGGCGCTGTGGGCTAAAAACCGCTTAAAAGGACTACTCCGCGTTGATGCTGGCGATGAGGACGTCGGCTTTGGCGGCTATGGCCTGGTTGATGTCAGCCTGCAGCTCCTCGTACACCGCTATGGCTCGCTCGCCGGCGGGGGTGAGGGTGGATCCGCGGGCGCCGTCGCGCTCGATGAGCTTGCAGCCCAGCTGTTCTTCCGCCTCGTTCACAATGCGCCAGGCCTTGGAGTACGCCATGCCCATGCTCTTGGCGGCGCGGTTGAGTGAGTGCTCGCGGGCAATACCCTGCAGCAGCAAGACGCAGCCTTGACCAAACACGCCCGGCAGGTCTTTGTCGCACGCTTGAATGACCAACTTTGCCGTCGTCTTGTACTTCATACGCTCCACGTCTCCCCGCTAAAGTGTTTGCTGGGCAAACGCAAAGCCTGCGTCAAACCCTCGTGTGCTCTTCTTAAATCATGCATTGTAGCAGTCAAAGTGCGTTAAGATACTTCCCCAGTATTGGGCGCCCAAGGTTGGGCTGGGTCCTACGAGGCCTGCAGCCGACCGGTCGCATGGAAAAAGGAGAAACATGGCTACGTTCTTTCCCGGTGAGTCCCACACGTTTTCGGAGTATCTGCTGGTCCCTGGTTACTCGTCCTCGCAGTGCATCCCCAACAACGTCTCTCTTAAGACGCCGCTAACCCGCTTCAAGCGCGGTGAGAAGCCGGCAATCACCCTGAACATCCCCATGGTTTCCGCCATCATGCAGTCCGTCTCGGGCGTCGACATGGGTGTCGCGCTCGCTACCGAGGGTGGCCTGTCCTTCATTTACGGTTCCCAGACCCCCGAGTCCGAGGCCGCCATGGTCAAGGCCGTCAAGGATCACAAGGCCGGCTTCGTTCAGTCCGATTCCACGCTGACCCCCGACATGACCATGGAGCAGGTCATCGAGCTCAAGGAGAAGACTGGCCACTCCACCATGCCGGTCACCGATGACGGTACCCCCAAGGGCAAGCTCCTGGGCATTGTCACCAGTCGCGACTATCGCCCCAGCCGCGATGACCACCAGAAGAAGGTCTCCGAGTTCATGACCCCGCGCGAGCAGCTCATCGTGGGCGACAAGAACATCAGCCTCAAGGTCGCCAACGACGTCATCTGGGACAACAAGCTCAACGCTCTGCCTATCGTCGACGACAACGATCACCTTATGGGCATCGTCTTCCGCAAGGACTACGACAGCCACAAGACCAACCCCAACGAGTTGCTCGATAACGACAAGCGCTATAT
>CAKUHM010000063.1 GCA_934655835.1 uncultured Collinsella sp.
GCCGTCGTCCGCCTGGGCAACAACCTGATCGACAACTTTGAAGAGGAGCTCGCATGATCGACACCGAGCACGTTAAATGCGACACCTGTACCGCCCCCGAGCCCATGGAGCTCGACGCCAGCGACGAGGCCTCGCGCGGCTGGCCTACCGTCGATATCGAGACCAACCCCTACAAGGCACAGTTCCCGCTGTTCCAGCAGCATCCCGAGATCGCCTTCCTCGATAGCGCCGCCACCGCGCAGCGTCCCGCCTGCGTGCTCGACGCCGAGCGCGATTTCTACCAGCGCATGAACGCCAACCCCCTGCGCGGCCTGTACTCGCTGTCCGTCGAGGCCACCGACGCCATCGCGAAGGTTCGCCAGCAGATCGCCGATGTCATCGGCGCCCCCCAGGCCAACGAAGTCGTCTTCACCCGCAACACGAGCGAGTCGCTCAACCTGGTCGCCAAGAGCTTTGCACCCACGGTACTCGAGCCCGGTGACGAGGTCGTCATCACCATCATGGAGCACCACTCCAACCTGATCCCGTGGCAGCAGGTCTGCCGCGAGACCGGCACCAAGCTCGTCTACCTCTACCCCACCAAGACCGGCCAGCTCACCACCGAGGAAGTTCTTGCCAAGGTAGGTCCCAAGACCAAGATCCTGGCCGTGGGTCAGGTCTCTAACGTGCTGGGCGTCGAGAACCCGGTCAAGAACCTCGGCAAGCTCGTGCACAAGTACGGCGGCTATCTGGTCGTCGACGGCGCGCAGTCGCTGCCGCACATGCCGGTCGATGTGGCCGATCTGGGCGCCGACTTCTTTGCCTTTAGCGCACACAAGGCCATGGGCCCCATGGGCATCGGCGTGCTGTGGGGCAAGATGGACCTGCTCAACGCCATGCCGCCCATGCTCACCGGCGGCGAGATGATCGATTCGGTCACCGAGCAGGACGCCGTCTGGGCGCCCGTCCCCGAGAAGTTCGAGGCCGGCACGCAGGACGCCGCCGGCATCTTCGCCACGGGCGCCGCACTCGATTACCTGGTCAACACGGTGGGTTACGAGAACATCCAGGCACGCGAGCAGGCACTCGTCCATTATCTGATGGGCGAGCTCATGCAGCTCGACTTTGTCCAGATCATCGGCTCGATCTACTGGGACAACCACCACGGCGTCGTGAGCTTTAACGTCAAGGGCATCCACCCGCACGACGTCGCGAGCATCATGGACATGGACGGCGTCTGCATCCGCGCCGGCCACCATTGCGCACAGCCGCTGCTCACCTGGTTGGGCGTCGAGAACCTTGCCTGCTGCCGCGCCAGCGTGGCCTTCTATAACGACAAGGCCGATATCGACAAGTTCATCGCCGGCCTACATCACGTTTGGAGCACGTTCAATGGGTAATCTGTACACCTCCACCACGTTTATGGAGCACAACTCGCACCCCGACTACAAGTACGAGATGGACGCTCCCACGCATGAGCACGACGGCATCAACCCCAGCTGCGGCGACGAGCTCACCTTGCAGCTGCGTGTCGAGAACGGCGTGATCGAAGAGGCCGCCTTTACCGGTCACGGCTGCGCCATCAGCCAGGCCAGTGCCGACATCATGGCCGACCTCATCACCGGCGAGACGGTCGAGGAGGCACGCCGCCTGGCCGAGCTCTTCCTGGCTATGATCCGTGGCGAGCAGCTCTCCGAGGAGGACCTGGAAGACCTGGACGAGGCCGCCCAGCTCCAGGACATCTCGCACATGCCCGCCCGCGTCAAGTGCGCCGAACTCGCCTGGCGCACCCTCGACGGCATGCTCACGGGACAAAATAATCAGTAGTATTTGTCCCAAATCTTAAGAATTTCGTTGGCCGAATCGCTTGACAAGAGCGGTTCGGCCTTTTTCTATTCCGAGCCCTCGGTCCGCGCTCTCACTTGCGCATAGGCGCGCACGATACGAGAGACGGTGCTCTTGCTAATCCCCGTATACCGCTCGATCTCGCGCACCGTGTAGCCGCCATCGTGCAGGGCAAAAATGATTCCATCGCGCCGCGAAGGCGGCACGGTCTTGAGCTCGTTGAGCGACACGCCTAGGCGCTTCGCCATCTTGTCGGCATAGGCGTGCCGCTCCCACTCCGTCTCTTCCATATCGTGAATCACGGGATCGGCGCCATCGGGCATCGACAGAGAATAATCCAGAAACCCCTTGGCAGACTCAAAGAGCTCGAGCGCACAAGAAGGGTCCGAAAATCCCCTCGTCGCATCGTTGTCATACGCTCGCAGATACTCGGCAAAGCTGCTCCACGGATAGCGCTCGATCAGGGCGATACCCGCCTCCTGCGGATTAGCGTGAACATAGCGAATGGCAGCCATTAGATAACGGTCGGTATCGAGCGAGCGCCGGTCAAAACGGTTCTGGAACAGATGACCCGTGCGCCCCGTGCGTTTATTGAACCGCCGCGCGTACGTCAAAAGCAGCCGGTGCATCGCCGCGCTCATCGCGTCCTCGTAATCTGCAAGCACCAGATGCACGTGATTGCCCATAAGGCACCAGGCGATAACCGTCACGCCCGCCTCGCGGCAGCACTCGCGCATCAGCTCCAAAAACTCCCACCGGTCTTCATCGCCCTCAAAGATGAGCTGCTTGCCCACACCGCGGGCACAGACATGGTAAAAGCCGGTAACCGTTCTCCAAACGCGCTGCATGGCGCTCCCTTCGCCGGGATCTGATTGCCATCCAATACAGCACGATTGAAGCGTGCCATCAAAACATTCACGCAAAACAATACACTCGCGCGGCCAAAGGCAGTAAACGGGCGGCGAACGGCACCGTTGCAACAGGTCAGACCCCGCAACGCATACAAGAGCTGACCAAAAGCTTGCCCAAGACGAACCCCCTCTACGGAAGTTCGCGACCACAGAACATATAGTTAAACCGTTTCAATTAAAACTTCCGGACTTCTCGCTACGAAAACTGAGCCGTTCACCGAATATTCCGTGCATTTCGCGGTATTATAGGGGCTGCATGTCATGTCCCTTTCGAAGGGTCGCCCGGCAATCGCCAGCCACGACCCCCAGACGGGACGCCAACACGATAGAGAGGAGAGGCATGCAGTACTCACAGGAAGTGGAGAACATGTGCCCCGTTGCCAAGGGTGCATACCACGGCCCCGCACCCATCCCCGAGGAGGGCAAGTGGGTCCAGGCTAAGGAGATTTCCGACATCTCCGGTCTTACGCACGGTGTGGGTTGGTGCGCACCTCAGCAGGGCGCCTGCAAGCTCACGCTGAACGTCAAGGACGGCATCATCGAGGAGGCCCTCGTTGAGACCATCGGCTGCTCGGGCATGACCCACTCTGCCGCCATGGCTTCCGAGATCCTTCCCGGTAAGACCATCCTCGAGGCCCTCAACACCGACCTCGTCTGCGACGCCATCAACGTTGCTATGCGCGAGATCTTCCTGCAGATCGTTTACGGCCGCAGCCAGACCGCGTTCTCCGAGGGCGGCCTGCCCGTGGGCGCCTCCCTCGACGACCTCGGCAAGGGCCTTCGCTCCCAGGTCGGCACCATGTTCGGCACCAAGGCCAAGGGCGCTCGTTACCTCGAGCTCGCCCAGGGCTACGTCACCCGCATGGCTCTCAACGACAAGAACGAGATCATCGCGTTCGAGTTCCTGAACCTCGGCAAGTTCACCGACGCCGTCAAGGCCGGCAAGACCCCCGAGGAGGCCATCGCTGGCGCTATGGGCCACTATGGTCAGTGGGAGAACGCTGCCAAGTACATCGACCCGCGCACCGACGAGGAGACTCACTCCGTCGCCAGCGTGTTCCCGGTTCACGAGTAGAAAGGGAGGGAAATAACTATGACTGTTACGTTCGAAGGTTACGAGCGCCGCGCTGACAAGATCAACAAGTGCCTCGCCGACAACGGCATCGCCTCCCTCGAGGAAGCTCTGCAGATCTGCACCGACAAGGGCTTCAACCCGCGTGAGATCGTCAACAACACCCAGTCCATCGCCTTCCAGAACGCTGAGTGGGCCTACACCCTCGGCTGCGCTCTCGCTGTCAAGCGTGGCGCCAAGACCGCTTCTGAGGCTGCCGCCATCATCGGCGAGGGCATCCAGGCCTTCACCGTTCCCGGCTCCGTCGCCGAGGACCGCAAGGTCGGTCTGGGCCACGGCAACCTGGGCGCTATGCTGCTCTCCGACGACACCGAGTGCTTCGCCTTCCTGGCCGGCCACGAGTCCTTCGCTGCCGCTGAGGGCGCTATCGGCCTGGCTCTGAACGCCAACAAGGCTCGTAAGAAGCCGCTGCGCGTTATCCTTAACGGTCTGGGCAAGGACGCTGCTCAGATCATCGCCCGCATCAACGGCTTCACCTACGTGAAGACCCAGTTCGACTACTACACGGGCGAGCTCAAGGTCGTCGAGACCATCCCCTACTCCGATGGTCCCCGCGCTGCCGTTAACTGCTACGGCTCCGACGACGTCCGCGAGGGCGTTGCCATCATGTGGCACGAGAACGTCGACATCTCGATCACCGGTAACTCCACCAACCCCACGCGCTTCCAGCACCCCGTCGCTGGCACCTACAAGAAGGAGCGCATCGAGGCTGGCAAGAAGTACTTCTCCGTCGCTTCTGGTGGCGGCACTGGCCGTACCCTGCACCCGGACAACATGGGCGCCGGCCCTGCCTCTTACGGCATGACCGACACCATGGGCCGTATGCACTCCGACGCCCAGTTCGCCGGTTCTTCCTCCGTGCCTGCGCACGTCGACATGATGGGTCTCATCGGCATGGGCAACAACCCCATGGTCGGTGCCACCGTCGCCTGCGCTGTCGCCGTCGAGGAGGCCCTCAAGGCCTAATCGCACCCGCGCGATGCTCAAATAGTCGAGCTTTGGAGCCGCTACCTTTCGGGGTAGCGGCTCTTTTTGTTTGCGCTGTCGCAGGGTAGCTAATGCCGATATATCAGTTGGGGCGATATACGAGATGTGATGAGATGGAGCATCAGAACGCCCATGACGCCCACCTGCCATATGTGCCCTTTACCGATTTGCCGAGTCTTTGCGGCCCCATTGCCGATCACCCGTGCGACAATGCGCCGGACGAGAAAGGAATCCGATGGAATCGACTGATGTACTGGTAATTGGATCGGGTATTGCAGGCCTTTGCGCCGCCATCGAGGCGGCACGCGCGGGCGTAACCGTTACCGTGGCGAGCGCCGGCAAGACCATGAGTGGATCGAGCTTCTTCCCGGGCACCTGGGGCCTCGGCCTTATCGGACCCGTCGATAAGGCCGACGAACAGGACCTTATCGACACCATCCAGACCGTTGGCGGCGGTGCCGCCAACCCCGAGCTCGTCCAGACATTTGTCCATGGCATTCCCCAGGCGATTCAATGGCTCGAGCAAGATCTGGGTGTTGAACTCCAGCGTCCGCAAAGCGCCGAGAGCGCCCAGCAAAAGCAATTTATCCCCTGTTTTGACCATAAGACGCGTATGTGGCGCGGCCTCACCCGCAAGCCCCTTGAAGACGCGTGTACGGCTCAGATCGAGTCGCTCGGCATTCGTCTGCTCCCCCACCATGAGCTTATCGACCTTGTTGAGGACACAACCGGCAGAATCACCGGAGCTGTGCTCTACGACCGCACCGAGGAGTGCCTCGCGTCCATTGACGCCAAGGCCACAATTATTGCCGCCGGCGGCACGGGCGGACTGTTCGAGCGCAGCCTTACGTCGTCTGATGTACTCAGCTCCTCGCAGGCCATCGCCCTGGCGCACGGCGCCTCCCTTACTAATATAGAGTTCATGCAGATGATGCCCGGCTTCATAGAGCCAAAGCACAACCTTGTCTTTAACGAGAAGACCTGGCGCTATGTCAAGTTCGATCAGCCTGTCGATATTGCTGACGACAAGCTGGACGATCTGCTTGAGCAGCGCTCCGGATACGGCCCCTTCACCTCGCGCCTGGATTCTCGCGCCATCGACCTGGACATCGACCAAGCGGGCGCCGAGGGCCTAGCGCTGCACTATGACTTCCCCCGCGAGGATGTTCCCGAGTTTGTACAGACCTTTGCCAAGTGGCTTCAGGACGAGCACGGCATTGCCCCGACCGATGAGATGCGCGTAGCGATGTACGCCCACGCCGCTAATGGCGGTATCAAGATCGACAAGACGGGTTTCACGGGCGTTGAGGGCCTCTACGCTTGCGGCGAGGCGACAGGCGGCATGCACGGTGCCGACCGTATCGGCGGCCTGTCGAGCGCCAACGGCATCGTCTTTGGACGCATTGCCGGCGCATCGGCGGCACAGGCGGCGCAGGACGCCCCTCAGACGCTCCTGAAAACGGGTATCGCCCTCCCCCAGTACGGCATTGCCACAACAGACGCCGAGCGCCTGACACACGGCCTTAAGCACACGATGAGTACCTATTGCATGATTAACAGGACCGAGACGGGCCTATCAAAGGCACTACACGAGCTTGAGGGCTTGAAGACGGAGGCAACGACCTTAAGCACACAGAAAGTCCAGGACAGCGAAGTCGCAGCCCTCACCCGCCTGCAATCGCAGATTCAACTAGCACAGGAAATGGTCAAAGCCATGCGCGCACGGACCGAAAGCCTCGGATCGCACTATCGATCGAATTAAACTGGACACCTATCTAAAGCAGGGCACAACTAATCGATATCTATGGGCCCCGTGAGCTCGAAGTGGCACGGGGCCGATTCGTGTCCGTACGGCAGCGTATCCTTATTCTGAATACGGAGCGGGCAAAGCTCGCATAGACAATAGGCCAGCGAGGAGGAGATATGGACAGTAGAGATATCGAGAAGTGGCGTGTCGAACTTGATAGCTACGCCAATGTAGAAGACGGCGTTGAGTATTGGCTCGCACGAGATTTAATGGAACCCATGGGGTACACGCGATGGGAAAACTTCGCCGAAGTTGTTAAGAGGGCAAAAGTCTCGTGCGAAACAAACAAAACTCCAGTTGATTCCCATTTTCGTGACACCACGAAAATGGTAATTGCCGGTGTCGCCGCTCGCGCGGTTAAAGACTACAAACTTACGCGCTATGCATGCTATTTAATCGCCCAGAACGGAGATTCAAACAAGCCAGAGATTGCACTCGCCCAGGCATACTTTGCCGTGCAGACGCGCCGCCAAGAGCTCATAGAGCAGCGCTTCGCAGAGATTCAGCGCTTACAGGCGCGCCACTCGCTATCCGATTCAGAGAAACAGCTCTCGGGTATTGCATTCAAACGCGGCGTGGACTCCAAAGGGTTCGCGATCATCAAGTCGAAGGGCGATGAAGCGTTATTCGGCGGCAGAAGCACGGCGGAAATGAAGCAGCAGCTCGGCATACCCAAGAGCGCGGCATTGGCGGACAGGTTAGCCGATGTCCTCATCAAAGCAAAGGACCTTACGAACTCGATGACGGCCTTCAACGCCGAGGAACACGACCTATACGGTCTGGACCATATCAAGCAAGAGCACGTCGAGAACAACGCAAGCGTACGTGGCAGCCTCATCGACCGTGGAATTGTCCCCGAGAATCTACCGCCTGCCGAGGATACAAAGAAGCTCGAACGTCGCGTGAAAGCAGACGAGAAAAAGCTCAAGGAGGGCACTGACGGATTCACTGACCCCCAGGGCAGGCTCGAGTTGTAAAGCGTCTGTGCCCTTTCGGGTTCGACCCCATGCGAGGTCAACAAAAAAGCGACCAGCCGGAGCCAGTCGCTTTAACATGCTTTGGTGGGCCGTCAGGGGGTCGAACCCTGGACCTT
>CAKUHM010000064.1 GCA_934655835.1 uncultured Collinsella sp.
GTCTGCGGCGGCATCATCATCGTCAACAAACCTAAAAAGGCCTAGCGAGCTGCGCCTTTTTAGAGAGGGTGTTCGCACACTTTAGCTTATTGGAGTACATCGGTGAGCTGAGGGCCGCCACGCACGCAAGCGTGCGCCCCTTTTTCTAGCGTATCTGGACGCCGGCTTTCTTTTTCTCGGCCTTGACGCGGTAGAGCTCCACATCGGCAGCGCGAAGCAAGTCTTGCCAGGTATCGACACCGCCACCGACCCGTGCGTAGCCGATGGACATCCGCAGCAGATACGGCACGTCGGCACGTGCAAGCTCATCGTTGATTGCCGCACACAGACTTATGATGTCCTGCTCCGCCGTCGCCTTTTGGAGCACCACGAACTCATCGCCGCCATAACGTGCGATAAAGCCACCAGACGCCGAGCAGACCTCTTTGAGCGTAGCAGATACGACCTGGAGGGCATGGTCGCCCTCCACATGTCCATAGTGATCGTTAATCTGCTTAAAGCCGTCGGCGTCCATCATAAGCAGATACACATCTTCGGCCTGTTCCACATTTGAGAACAGCGACAGCATATAGGTCTCAAAACGGTTGCGATTGTTAAGGCCAGTCAACGGGTCGGTCGAGATCAGCTGCTCCTGGTAGATGATGTAGAGTAGCAATATGCTAATCATTATGCCGACACAAAGGCCGGGCACCGATAATACAACCTGAAAGGTACCGCCCACCAGGGCCGGAATGGCGAAAAATGCCAAGGTTCGATAGATGGCCTTCGTTTGCAGGCTTTCGACTTTTCGAGCCTGAATAAAGGCATGCAAGGACGTATATATGACGTAGCAGTAGCTAACGATAGGCTGAATCATATAAAGCGCTCCGCGACGATATACGCCCTGCGCATCGATATAGAACATAGTGTGCGTCCAGTAGCTGGTAAATGCCAACACGACCACCAATGCGGTTGGCAACGTTAAAAGTACCACCCTATAGGGCGTGGTCAGGAGCCGCGAGCCCTGCATCGTCTCGGAATAGAAAAACCAAATGAGGCACGCGATGGCGAACAGCGAAAACGAAACCGCGTTGGAAATCCAGTTGGCCGTGATGCCTACAGGAGTGCTCACGCCGTCCGAGAGCGTCCAGATCATATCGAAGAAAATGTAGGCAGCAGACGTGTAGCCCAGCATGCTAAACAAAAGCTGCTGGGTGCTCGAGAACAGGGAGCGACGGCTTCGTACGGCAAGCCCGATAAGAATAATCATGCACAGCAGGAATATCTCGATCTTGAGTGCCTTAACCACTAGACGCCATCCCTTCAATATCCAAGTGGTCAGAATCGCCCAATTCGAACCTGGGCAATAAACACCCCTTACTCCGTAGGGGTAAAGGGAATAATAGCAGAGCGCCCGAACGTTGCTGCAAGACAGCTCTCGTTCGGGCGCCCATACGGCGCGAATTGCACACGCCGGCTTGATTGACTCGCGTCGACGATTACTCGCCGTCGATGTCGGTCGCGACGGCTTCCTCAATAGCCTCGACGCCTTCGACCGACAGATCCTCTTCGCCATGGCAGAACTTCTTATCGACCCAGCCAGTCAGAATCGGGGCCATGATTGCCGTGATGATGACGGCGGTGGCGATCTGCGCATACGCGGTGGGTGCAAGCTCGGCATAGCGCGGCGCGACCTCAGCAAGAGCAACCGGCGTGGTCATAGCCGTACCGGCGATGGTGGAGCAAGCAACGGCGGCCTTGCCGTTGCCGCCGCACAAGCGCTCGAAGGCAAAGGTGATGGGGCCAACGATAAAGAGGGTGATGAGGCCCAGCAGAATGCCCGAAATGCCGCCGGTGATGAAGCTCGAAAGGCTCATGGACGCACCGAGCTGAAAACCGATGACGGCAATCGCGGGATTGGTGCCGGGGACCAGCAGGTTCTTGATGAACGGGAACAGGTTGCCCAAAACCATGCCGATAACGAGCGGCAGGATGGAGCCAACGATAGTGCCCAGCGGAATGCTAGCGAGACCCGAGACACCGAGGATGACCATCGTGACGGCGGGGCCGGCCGTAAAGAACAGGATGCCGACGGCGCCCTGCTCGGACTCGTCGCCGAACTCGCCCATGATGCCCGTATAGAGCGCCATGTTGCAAAACGTGATGCCACCGATGATGGACACGGAGCTCAGACCCAGGAAGTTGTCGTTAAAGAAATAGGCCACGCCCAATCCGAGAGCCGCCGCAACGACAAGCTTGGGGATCAGCACGACGACGCCGGTCTTGATGGCGCCCGGCGTGGACTTAAAGCTGATACCGGCACCCACAAAGAGCAGGATAGCCGCAACGATGGTATTGGAGCCACCACGGCAGGCGGCCGTAAAGAAGCCGCCGATCTCAAAGACCTGCGGGCAGAAGGTGTTGAGCAAAAGGCCGACGATCATGGGATAGATCATGATGTCGCCAGGAATGCGCGGGACCTTGAATTTCTTTTGCTCGCTGTTGGTTGCTTCCTGTGCCATGAAACCCCCATTTCCGCTGACGGGGAACAAAAGCCCACGTCATGCTTTGCTACAGTAAAGTCTGACCATGGTACCAGAAGAAGCAGACCAGCTCGATGAGAAATTCGATTCGGGGGCAGCGACGACAAAAGGAGGCACCGGCCCCTATATGAGGCTCAAAACGATATACAACACAGCGCCCGAGACGCAGCACCACAACATCGACTTTGTCTTGATTGCCACCGCCACGACACCGGCAGCCGCAACCCAGGGAACCAAGGCCGGCCACAACCCCGCATCGAAGGCCCCGGGGCTTACCAAGTCGTTGGCTACCAGCGCGGCAAAGGCGGCGGGCGGAATGTAGCCCAGGGCCTCGGTGACGCGGGGCGGCAGGGTCCGTCCGCGCAGGGCGAACGCCGGCGCGATGCGAAAGAATGCGATGGCTGCCCACGACGACAGCCACAGAACCAAGAACTCGTTAACGGGCATCGCGGGCACTCCTTCCGTCGAATACGGCATCGCACACAAGCGCGATGGCAATGCCGACCACGACGCTTGCCGGCACGGCGATATTCGTAAGGCCCAAGAACTTGAACATGGCGACGGATACCGCTCCCGAAACCGCCGCGACGACATTACCGCGCGACAGGCGCTGCGAAAAGAGCAGGCAGATGAAGAGAGACGTGCAGACAAAACCCGCGATAGCGGTAGGAACATCGATGGCGGCGCCGGCAACAGCGCCCGCCGTGCACGAGACGCCCCATGTTGCGATCAGAATCGCGTTGAGCGCAAAGGCCTCCTTAGGGCCCCAACCATCGCCCTCGACCAACTTGGCCAGCGAGATGCCGTAGGCCTCTTCGGTAAGCGTCGCCGTGACCGCCAGCGTCTGGCGTTTCGAAGCCCCGGCAAGGTGCGGCGCAAGCGATGCCGAGTAGAGCGCAAAGCGAGAGGAGATGGCAGCGACGCTTGCGATAATCGAAGGTGCCGGCACGCCCGCCAGCCATAGGTTGCAGATCATGAACTGGCCGCTGCCCGTCACAAACGTACTGCTCAGGGCAAAGACCATCCAGGGCTCCATCCCCGTCTGACCCATTATCATTCCGCACGGCGCGCCCACCGCTACATAGGTGAGCATCACCGGCCAAACGGTTTTAACAATTTTGAGCACCATATCGTTCCTCGCTCTGTCAAGCCATCCGCATCGCGCGCAACCGCACATTGTAATCGTCGTCCACCAGCAACCGAGTTCGCCTACAATTGCCACCGGATCGAACAACGCAAACTTTTTAGGAAGTCATTATGACAGCCATCGATCGAGGCCGGGCGACCGCGGCCTTCAAACGCTATACCGATGCTTACGACGCCACCAATCCGCGCATCGCACTCAAAATCGAGCACACCTATCACGTGACGGAAGCGTGCGATGCCGTGGCGCGCAAGCAGAACTGGTCGACAGAGGATATTGACCTGGCCTGGCTTTGCGGCCTGCTGCACGATATGGGCCGCTTTGAGCAGCTGCGACGCTGGGACACCTTTAAAGATGCCGAGAGCATGAGCCATGCGGCGCTGGGCGTCGAGGTCCTCTATGGCGAGAATCCCGCCGATGCACCCGCCGCAACAAGCATCCGCGACTTTATTGACGGTCCGGTGGAAGACGAACTCATCCGCGCGAGCATCGCCTATCACAGCGACTTTCGCCTACCCAAGGAGCTCGACGAGCGCACGCGGCGCTTCTGTGATATCGTGCGCGACGGCGATAAGGTCGACATTATGCGCACCATCGCCGACAGCACCGTCGATACCATCCTCAAAGTTGATGAGGATACGTTTCTTGCCAGCCACTTCTCATCGCCGACACTCGCCGCCTTTGACGAGCATCGCTGCGTTGCACGCGATGAGCGCGAGGAGCCCGCAGACTTCCTGGTAGGGCTCATCTGCTTTATGTTTGAGCTCGTCTATCCGGCAAGCCGTGCTCTGGCGCGCAAGCAGGGCGATATCTACCGCCTGCTCGACGCGCCCTTTGGCATTACGCGGCCCTTCACCGATCCCGCCACGCAAGCGACCTGGGAGCGCCTAAAGGGCGAGATGCGCGACTGGCTGGCGCGTGCCTAGCGCTCAAGCTGGGCCAGCAGCTCCTCGACGACCTCGACGGCGTCGCCGACAACCTTGTACTGGGCGGCGCCAAAGATAGGGGCATCCGGGTCCTCGTTGATGGCGATAATGCGCTCTGCCCCACCGATGCCGGCAAGATGTTGGATGGCGCCCGAGACACCAATACTCACGAGAAGCTTGGGCGAAACGGATACGCCCGTCTGGCCAATCTGATGGCGGTACTCCAACCAGCCGGCCTCCACGACAGGGCGCGTGCAGCCAAGCTCGGCGCCCAGAGCCTCGGCGAGCCTTCGCATCAGCGGCAAGTTTTTCTTGGAGCCAATGCCGCGGCCCACCACGACGAGGCGCTCGGCATCGGCAATCGAGGCCTGCTGCCCCCACTCCTCAGCGGGAATCGAGATCTCGACGCGGGCTTTAACATCTTCTGCAAGCGCTACCTGGGCGATCGCGCCGGAACGACCGTAGTCGAAGTCGGGCGCCTTAAAGATGCCGGGACGTACCGTCGCCATCTGAGGGCGGTGGTTGGGACAAACGATGGTGGCCATCAGGTTGCCGCCAAACGCCGGGCGCGTCTGCTGCAGCAGCCCCGTCTCCGTATCCATCGAAAGCACGGTGCAGTCGGCCGTAAGGCCCGTCTGCAAGCGCACGGCAACGCCAGGCGCCAGTTCGCGGCCAAAGGCGGTCGCACCGTACAGAATAGCCTCGGGCTTGCGCTCGGCCACCAAATCGCAGATCAGGCGGGCGTAGACCTCCGCATCGTTTTGGCGCAGGCGCTCGTCGCGACAGACCATAACTTCATCAGCACCGGCGCAAACCAAATGCTCAAGCTCCTCGAACGAGCTCTCGGGGCTCATGCCGACCAGCGCCACCAGACGGCAGCCACGGGCATCGGCAAGCTCGCGGCCCTTGCCCATGAGCTCGTAGGCAACGGGAGCCACCGTATCGTGCTCATCGGTCTGCACGTATACCCAAATGTCTCGAAATGCATCAAGGTCCGCCGCGCCGGCTGCCTCGTCACGCTCGATCGAGATGGCGTTAACGGGACAGGCATCGACGCACCCGCCGCACAGAACGCAGCCGTCGGTCACGCGGGCACAGCGGTTGGGGCGCTCGCCTTCCACCACAATGCCGCCCGAGGCGCAGGCGCGAACGCAGCGACCGCAGCCGATACAGGCTTCGCTATCGATAATCAGTCCGCTCATCTATGCCATCCCCTCGATAATCTTGGCAAGTTTTGCCGCCTGCTCGGACGCCGTTCCCTTAACAGCCTCACACGTTTGGTCGCGGTCAGGCACAAACGAGCGGACGACCTGCGTCGGCGATCCGGCAAGGCCACAACGCGAGGGATCGGCGTTCACGTCGGCAGCACTGACCACGCGCACGTCCGCCTCCTCGGCCGCACGAATACCGGCGATGCTCGGCATGCGCAGCTGACCGATCTCTTTGGCGGTCGTCATCGCACACGGCATCTCAAGATAGACCGTCTCTTCACCGGCATCGCATCCGTGAACGAGCGCCAGCGAACCGCACGTCGTGAAGCCCGCGCTCTGCACGCAGCTCACATCGGTCACGCAAGGAATCTCGAAGGCGCCGGCAAGCTCGGGGCCGATCTGCGCCGTATCGCCGTCCACCGCCATCTTGCCGCAGATAAGCAGATCGAAGTCCTCGTCAAGCGCCTCGATGCCGCATTTGAGTGCATAGGTGGTGGCCAGGGTATCGGCACCTGCAAAGGCGCGATCGGTTAGCAGCAGCGCGTCGTCGGCGCCACGTGCGATGCAGTCGCGCAGCAGCGATTCGGTCGCGGGAATACCCATCGACACCACCGTCACGCGAACATCCATGCCAAAGCCGATAAAGTCGTCTTTAAGTGCCAGCGCGCACTCCAGAGCGCTCGCGTCAAAGGGATTGATGACTGCCTGCTTGCCATCGCGAACGATGGTATTGGTCTTGGGGTCCATCTTAACCTCGGTGCTACCCGGCACCGCCTTGACGCACACCACCATATGGAAATCGCTCATCTTCACGCGCCTCCTTTCTGGACGAGTTCATCCAAGAGCTTCTCCGAAAACAGGTTTCCGCGGCCCAGCTGTCCGGCAGGATCGAGTTGGAGCTTAAGCCGTGCCGACTCGACCATGGCCTCGTGACCGTACATCGTCTCCAGGAAGCCCGCCTTGATTTTGCCGACGCCGTGCTCGGCCGACACCGCGCCGCCCATGGCAGTGACCTCGGCTGCCCACTGGGCAAAGAGCTCTCCACCGCGACGATAGTCCTCGGCGTCGCGCGGCAGGATGTTCACGTGCAGGTGGTTGTTGCCGATATGCCCCCAGGCGGCAGATTCGAGCCCGCTTTCGGCCAGCGTTTTGCGATAGAGGGCAACAACATCGGCCAGGCGATTGTTGGGCACCGACATGTCCGAGCCTAGCTTGGTGATCGTTGGGTCGGTGCGGCGGCGCTCGTCGATGAGCATGTTGACGCTTTCGGGCACCGCATGGCGGAAGAACCGCTGGCACTCGCGGTCGACCTCGGTACGCGCAACCCACGTCGCATCGTCGCGGCCACCCGAAAGCTCCAGCACCCAACCCAAGTGATACAACTCTTCGGTCGCTTGCCCCTCGTCATCGCAGTCGAGCTCTACATAGACGCAGACCTTTACGTCCTTGTTGAGCGCCGGCAGCGAGGCGAACGCCGTCGACTGCTCGCGCTGACGGCGCAGAATATCCAAGGCGCCGGCATCGAAGTACTCGATCGCCGCGGCATGGCTGAGCACCGGACGCGCGGCATCGGTAAAGGCCACGGCCTTGCCCTCGCTGTCAAAGAAGCAGCTAACACCCCACACGACCGCAGGAGCCGACTGCAGGGCGATCTCGAGCTCGGTGATAATGCCGAGCGTGCCGCACGCTCCGATAAACAGGTCGATGGCATCCAT
>CAKUHM010000065.1 GCA_934655835.1 uncultured Collinsella sp.
AACGCCGTCAAGGAGCTCGTCCTGGGCATGCTGGTGCTTTCGAGCCGCGGCGTGGTGCAGTCGATGAACTGGGTACGCGACAACGCCGACGACCCCGAGATTCAGGTCGACGCCGAGAAGGCCAAGAAGGCCTTTGTGGGCCGCGAGCTCAAGGGCAAGCGCATCGGCGTCATCGGCCTGGGCAACGTGGGTTCCAAGGTCGCCAACGCCTGCGTCGATCTGGGTATGGACGTCTACGGCTACGATCCGTTCATTTCCGTCGAACACGCTTGGGTGCTGAGCCGCGAGGTGCAGCGCGTGGGCACGCTCGAGGACCTGTGCCGCGGCTGCGACTACCTCACCGTGCATGTGCCCAGCAAGGCAGACACCATCGGCATGATCAGCACCGAGCAGATCGACCTGCTGGCCCCCAACGCCGTGCTGATCAACTACGCGCGCGAAACCATCATTGACGAGGACGCCGTCGACGCTGCCCTGCGCGAGGGCAAGCTCAGCTGGTTTAGCTGCGACTTCGCCACGCCCAAGACCGTCAAGATGCCCAACACGTTTATCACCACGCACTCGGGCGCCGGCACCGGCGAGGCCGAGGCCAACTGCGCCGACATGGCCATCAGCGAGCTCAAGGATTACCTGGAGAACGGCAACATCGCGCACAGCGTCAACTACCCCGCCTGCAGCATGGGCAAGGCGCGCGCCGCAAGCCGCATCGCCTGCCTGCACGCCAACGTGCCCAACATGATCGGTCAGATCACGGCCATTCTGGCCAAGGACAACGCCAACGTGCAGCGCATGACCAACGAGTCCGCCGGCGAGAACGCCTACACCATGTTCGACACCGACGAGCACCTGGACAGCAGCACCATCGAGGCGCTCAAGCAGATTCCGTCGATGTATCGCGTACGCGTGATCAAATAGCGCCGGCACCAAGCCCGCCAGGCGGCCATAAAGCCCATTCGGCCCCCGTTTTCACAAAACGGGGGCCGATATTGTTGCTTCCAGGCGGCTTTAAAATGCTACCCAACACAAGTTTTTTCGGATAATCGACAGTGAGATCCAAACCGCTAAGCACAACCGCTTTGATGAGCAACTTTATCAGGGATTTTAGTAGGTAAAAATCGATCTCTATGTACCAAATTTAAGTTGACTGTCGATTTTCCGAAACAACTTGTTCTGTATAACATTTCCAAAGCCACTCTAAGGCGAATCTAAAGCCTTTTCGCGACCAAAACTCTAGCACGCGCGACCGTTTTCCACCCGCGCGGCTACATTCCTGCCCAATCGATAAAAATCTCCTCACGAAGCCGCCGTTCGAGCTCCTGCTGTCGCGGCGTCTTGTCTTTCAGCGGCACATCGAGATAGGACATGATGAGCTCCATCACCACGCGGAAGGCATCGGAGTCGGCCAGCTGACCATAGGTCATCAGAACGACGGGATATCCCATCGCTTGCAGGGCCGTCGTTCGATCGGAGTCCGAGATCTTGGATTCTATAGATCCGTGAATGGCTTTACCTTGACATTCAACCAGGCACTCTCGGCTGCCGTCCTTATTTGCCAGCAGGATATCGGCATAGCGCCTATCAAGCCCCGAAATCAGGCGGGCACTGCGCGTCATGCGGATCTCGACGTTATTGGTAAGGCGTAGCCCTTCGCCGCCGCGCAACCTCGAAAGGCCAAACAGCATCGAAGCCTGGACCTCGAGCGGCGATGCCACCACCCCTGTAATGCATTTCGCAGCACGCGTGAACGATTTTGCACCGCGGAGCCCCTGAATCTTACCGACGTACTCGGCAAGTTCAGAGAGCTCGATCAAGGGAGGTCGTTTCCACAAGTCCGTTGGGTTCCCCGAGACATCCTTTACGTTTTCCCAGCCCAACCGTGCGTCACCCCACTGGCCCCCATATGCCTGCACAAGTGCCGACTTTACCTGAGGCGCAATCTTGCACACGGCAAAGGTGCCGCACATCTCATACATGCACATGATCAGACGCTCGTTTGAGACCGAGGAAGCCAGGGACAGCAGGGTAAAGAGTGGGGACGCGACATCGAGGCCAAACTCTGTCTGCCGCACGGAATCAAACGGCCTCTCCCCGTTCCAAACATGCCTGACAATACGATCGCCCTTACGCCCGCAGCCGCCCTGCGCCAAAACGTGTAACGGGGTGCCCAAGAAATACGCGACGAGCGGATGCTCGCAAAGGCGCTCCCTGCGCGGATCGTCCGCAGAATCGGGCAGGTCCGGCATTATCGCCAAAACCTGTGGAGGTATCCGGTGATACCTAAAGGCTGATATGTCGCACAGCATGTCGTCCATGAAGGGTACGTACCCACCGCGCCGTTTGTAAACCCGCTCGGACGGTAAACGCGCTGGCTCGGCCTGCGAACGGTAAATGCTGCTGCGCGCGCATCGCGAATCTCTCAGGAGGCTTACAATCGGTTTGGAAAGCAGACTGATTGTGAGGTTGCATATGGTTGATGAGGACTTTGCCTGGCGGCTTGCTCAGGAGCTTGTGCGGATCGACAGCTCAGACCCGGGCGCGTATGAGGATGAAATTGAGCGGTATATCAAAGCGCTGGTTGAGGCTCAGCTGGAGCGGTTGAGTCATCCGGTGCTCCATGCCGCGCAGGTTGAGGAAATCGAGGTGCTGCCCGGGCGCCGCAACCTTAAAGTCACCGTGCCGGGCCAAAGCGACGAGCCGCGGCTGGTCTATATCTGCCACATGGATACCGTCACCTTGGGCGATGGCTGGGACGCAGACATCGCACCGCTTGGGGCGGTTGTGCGCGACGATAAACTCTATGGCCGCGGTGCCTGCGATATGAAGGGTGGCCTGGCCTGTGCCATTGTCGCACTGGTCCATACGCTCGAACGCGTGGCAGAACGCGGCGAGCTGCCTCGACGCGGTTTTTCGCTCATCTGCTCGGTCGACGAGGAAGACTTCATGCGCGGCTCAGAGGCCGCGATCGATGCTGGCTGGGTCGGCTCGCGCGAATGGGTGCTGGACACCGAACCCACCGACGGGCAGATTCAGGTGGCACACAAGGGGCGCACGTGGTTCGAGATCGAGATGGCCGGCGTGACGGCCCACGCGAGCCAGCCATGGAAGGGCGCGGATGCCGTCGCTGCCATGGCCGAGGTCGTGTGCGCGCTTCGTCACGCGTTCGCGGAGCTGCCCGCGCATGATGAGCTGGGGCCTTCGACTATCACGTTTGGCCAGATCGAGGGCGGGTATCGCCCCTACGTGGTACCCGACCACGCAAAGGTCTGGGTCGACATGCGCCTAACGCCGCCGACCGACACGGCCGCCGCGACTCGCATGGTCGAGCAGGCCATTACCGCAGCGGAGGCGGCGGTTCCGGGTTGCTACGGCAGCTACACCGTGACGGGCGACCGCCCCGCCATCGAGCGCGACCCGGGCTCTCCCCTTCTGGCAGCGCTCCAGCGCGCGGCAGATGACGTGACGGACGCGGACACGACCGTCGGCTTCTTTACCGGCTACACCGACACCGCCGTCATCGCAGGCAAGACGGGCAACCGCAACTGCATGAGCTACGGCCCCGGCTCGTTGGCGCTCGCACACAAGCCCGACGAGTATGTGTCCCATGCCGATATCGTTCGCTGCCAAAACGTGCTCATCGCGCTTGCCGATAACACGCTCTGGGACGCAAGCGGCCAAGTTGGGGCATAATAAGCCGCGAACAAACCGACTCGCGCGTTAGGACCGCCCATGAAAGCACTTCCGTTTCCCTGCATCCGCCCAGCTCAGGACCGCGTGCTCGAAGCGCTGCCGCAGATGGGCGGTATCCTGAGCGGCAACGACACCCTGCGCGGCGCCATTGCCGATGGGCTCATGCTCAAGGATCCAGGCGCGGCGTATTACGTGTACGAATGCTCGGGCGAGCCGGGTCGCGCGACGGGTGTCGTGGCGATTTGCCCGACGAGTGTACTTGCGGGCGGCAAGGGCGATGCCAGCGCTGACGTGGCCGCCGCTGCGCACGCAATCGCCGAACTCAAAGTTCAGCCTCGTCCCGTGTCGCTCGCTTACGAGGCCTCGCCCGTCATGGATATCATCCTGGGCGCCGCCAAAGAAGGTGCGTCGCTCTACGCCGTCACCGACCCCGCCGGCATTACGCACCGTGTGTGGGAGGTCAAGCGCGAGGACGCCGTTGCCGCCATCCGAGCCATGCTCGACCAGGCACCGGAGCCGACGCCGGCAGACGACCCCGCCTACACTGCCGCGCTGGCAGGGGCGGCGAAGCTCCTAGCAGACGACGCCCGCACAGCCGGCACCTACACGGGCAAAGAGCCGTTCAACTTTACCGTTGCCGCGCTATTCCCCGCCGCACAGGTCGCCGGCGGCGCACCGCAGGTTCCGACGGGTTTGTTCACCCACCAGATCGCACGGTTCTAATAGAACGTAAACGCCCAGTACAAAGACTCGGCAGCTCAACAAACAAGGGGCGGGGATACATGCGCATGCATCCCCGCCCCTTTCACATCGAGCAATGATGTCGGCGATCCGCGTCGCCACGCCCAAACTACCCGCGCTGCGGGCCGGCTGCCGCCACGAGTGGCTCAAGTCCCAGCTCGCGCGCGTAGTCTTCCTGCGTAAAGATCTCAACCAGTTCAAACGTATCGGTCGTATCGTCAAACACGAAATGCAGCACCGAGCAGTTGCCCGGCACGCGCTCGCGCTCGTCGGCCGCCGCACCCTTCACGTGGTCCATGAACTCCTTAATGGCCGATCCATGGCTCACCGCAAGCACGCAGGTGTGATCAGGCTTCTGCATAAGCTCGGTCAGCGTCGCCGCCATGCGCTTACGCACCTGCATCTGGCCCTCGCCGCCAAACTGGCGATAGAAATCGCGCCACGGGCGCTCGGGCATCAACATCACGCGCTCGGCTTCAAAATCGCCAAAGAACCACTCGCGCAGGCCGTCAAGGCGCTCGTAGGCAAGGCCCGGCCACAGGTTGGCGATAGTCTGCTCGGTGCGATGCAGCGTCGAGGTGTAGGCGTGGTCGGGCTCAATGCCGCGCGCACGCAAAAACATGCCGGCGCGCGCCGCCTGGTCGCAACCCAGCTGCGTGAGCGGCGAGTCGCTCCAGCCCTGAATAATGCGCTTGAGGTTAAATATCGTCTGCCCATGACGGACCAGATACAGGTCTTTATTCATAGGGGGTCCTTTCGTTCGTTACCAATCAAGGAGCGAAAACGCCCCATCGCAATAGCCAAAATGGAGCACGGCACCGTTGTCGGGTTGTTCTCCCCCGCCGGCCACATACTCAAGAAACTCCTGGCAGGAAGAGCCGTGGGAGACTGCCAACACGCAGTTGTGCTGCGGCCGGGCCATAATACGGGACAGCGCCGCGACCATACGCGACTGGAGCTGCACTTCCGACTCGCCGCCAAACGCGACCGGATAATCGCCCCAGGGCTGCGGCGGCATATCGCGATTTGATGTACCCTCCAGCGAGCCCAAATGCCACTCGCGCAGGTCATCGACCAGCTCTATGGAACGACCCTCGCCAATGATTAGCTCAGCCGTACGCCGCGCCCGGCCCAACGGGGAGGAATACACATGGTCAAAGGTCACGCCACGCGCTTCAAACGCCGTACGCACCGCCAGCGCCTGCTCGCGCCCGCGCGCCGTAAGCGGCGAATCGTGCCAGCCCTGCAAAATGTTCTGCACATTGAGCTCAGTCTGCCCATGCCGCACCAAATACAGATCGGCCACATGCCCTCCCCTCGCACCACCGCAAAGGAGACAGACGCCTTTGTGGTGATTTTACCGCCGGATTGCACCGCAACGACGCGCAACTACAGCAGTACGTCGGCGAGCGGGCGCTTGGGTACGTGGTGTACCTGCGCATCGTCACGCCAGTAATTAATTGAGCCGTCGGGGTTGGAATCGATCGCGTCGATCACCTGCGTCTCGGCCGGCACGCCAAACGCCATGATCAGCTTGAGCTCATACTTGTCGTTATCGAGCCCCATGGCATCGATCGCATGGGGCGTAAAGGCCTTGAACATGCAGGCTGCCACCTCGGGCGTGGCGCTGCGGGCGGCGAGCATCATCGTCTGGGCGGCAATGCCGGTGTCGACCTCGGTGATGGGCGCGGCAGGCTTGCCCGGAACGGCGCGCTCGGCAAGAATCGCGATGTAGCCGGTCGGGCGCTCGCCCTCATCGGGGCCCGGCCAATCCTTGAGCGCGCCAGCCCATGCGAGCTCGTCAAACACGCGCGCGCAGTCCTCGGCACCACTCACCACATGAAAACGCAGACGCTGAGCATTGGCGCCGCAGGGAGCCAGGTGCGCTAACTCCGCGAGCTCGAGCAAAAACTCGCGCGGCACGCGCATGGACTCGTCAAAGCGGCGGCACGTGCGGGCGCGACGGACCAGCGCATCAAACGCTTCCAGACCGAGCTTTTCGCAACCCTGCTTTGCCATCGACTCGGCGCTCGACGGCACTGCGGGAACTGCTTCGTTCATAGGGACCCCCAATAACAGCCAATTGTTCTTAGGAAAATCTAACCTAAAACGTAGGCAATAACGTTCAGCGACGCAATGTTCCACAACTGTTGAATAGTCCCCATCCAAACGGGAACAAAGGTAACAATTCGGGAATGTGGGGCGGCAATTCGTCCTTCCCGCCCCATGCATCGGCGCCCTTAGGCGATACTTGTTGCAGCACTTTTGGCGTACGCCGCACGGAGAGCAATGAACGCGACGTACACCACACGGAAAGGAGACGTTATGGGCATCTTTAAGAACGATGACCAAAAATCGAGCCAGTTTGGATTTGACGAGAAGAGTATGGCGGGCAAAGCCGTCAAGGCCGTGCGCTGGATCTACGCCATCACGGGCGTCGTGGCGCTCATTGCTGGCATCGCGCTGCTTTTTGCACCCGCCAAGTCCCTCGTCTTTTTGACGACCGTCCTGGGCTTTTACTTTGTAATCACCGCTGCCATCAGGCTGTTCACTGCCATTTTTGAGCCGCTGCTGCCCACCGGCTGGCGCGTGACGAGCATCATCTCCAACCTACTCATTATCCTGGGCGGCGTCATAATCCTGCGCAACCAGGCCTTCTCGACCGCGACACTCACCACGATGGTGGTTATCGTGGCCGGCTTTGGCTGGATTGTCGAAGGTGTCATGTCCATTCTGGAGTCCGAGCTTTCGTCCAACCGTGTCCTCGCCATTCTGAGTGGCGCACTCTCCATCATCGCCGGCATGTTCGTGTTTATCTATCCGCTGTGGTCGGCCAAGATGCTCGTCATCTTTAGCGGCGCCGCGTTGCTGGTGTTTGGCGTGACGCTCATTGTCCGCGCCATTCAGTTTGGCAAACTGGTGCACTAGATGCCGCGAACACTTTTTATTGACGCTGACGCCTGCCCGGTCACGCGCGAGTCAA
>CAKUHM010000066.1 GCA_934655835.1 uncultured Collinsella sp.
AACGAGATGCTCGAGGCCTCGCCCGACGAGCGAGACTCGTCGCGACCGTATTCCTCGAACTCATCGGTGAAGGGTTTGATGGTTGCAGACATGCAGAACTCCCCTTTAGCTAACTACAGTGTTTGCAGGGAGATGTTACCGCATCGTTTCGTTGACGTGTTCGAGACCGTCTCCATAATTGAGGATTTTTACGTCCGTGCAATTCGGCGAGCGGCTGCTAGATCTCGGCAGGCGATGTTTTTGACACATATCGCTTCGCCGCCAACGATCGCGAAATTGGCACTCGAAAAATGTTGAAGTATTTTTACCACCTGCTACCTGCGGTGATGCAAATCCGTCAAGCATTTGGTCAGCTTT
Source organism: uncultured Collinsella sp. (assembly GCA_934655835.1). The sequence goes on from CAKUHM010000066.1 coordinate 358, forward strand.
TGGTCAAGTAGCGTCTGATACGGTCGGCATCGACAGCCAAAACCAATGGAAGTTTTGGCCCCAGAAGCAGGGAGGTTCCCATGGCATATTACTGGCCCCAGTACGGCGTCGCCATCGAAGTCGACGACGATCCCCATCTCCTGCCTTTCGAAGAAGAGGCATTCCCCGACACGACGGTCTACCATGTCACTACCGATGTGATCTGCGACCCCGAGTCGTTCTCGGCGCTCGCCCACCACATCGCACGCATCCACGACATCGAGCTCCCTCCCGACTTCGATGAGCTTGTCTACTCGCGCCGCCTGATGCTTCATATGCTCTTTGGAGCGGACCCGTCCACGTTCGCACGCGTCTACACCACCAAGGACGCCGCATGAGCGCGAAGAAGTTGCCCCAACTCGCGAGTCAGAGGCATCGCAAGAAACTCATCGCTGTCTGTTTGGCTATCGTCTGTGCCCTCGTCGCCGTAGGCTTGTACGCCTGGCAGTCGCAGCCCGTACCCGAAGCGGGCGCCTCGGTTACAACGGCCGAGGGCAAATCGCGCCAAGAGATCCAAGATGAGCTCGACGCCATCGTCCGCGACAACATGATGACGATCTCGGTCGCGCCGGTCGCCCAGTTGCAGGAAGGCGGCAAGTTGCGCGTCAACGTGCAAAACGTCCAGGACAACAAGTTTCCCCAGCGATTCCGCGTCATTCAAAACGACGAGACCATTTATGAGTCCGGCATCGTCGAAACCGGCAAGACGGTCGAGACGTGTCCCGCCGGCGACATCGAGGAAGGCGAGGCGTATATCGAAATCCAGGCACTCGACGCCAAGACCCATGACAACCACGGCAATCCGACGCGCGTCAAGGTCCGGGTGGAACAGGCCGAGAACTAACCCCTAACGCCCGCTGATCATTGCGCGCGGCCACCAACACTCGTCCAATCATCGCGGGGACGGCCCGCGGCGAATAGAAAGGAACGACCATGGACATCACCAGAAACATGAACGGAGCCAGAGCGCTCGTCGTGGGCGCAGGGCTCGCGCTCGCGCTCGCAGTGGGCGCCTCCCCGACGCCAGCCATGGCAGCCGGGCGCGTTGGAACCACGAAGGTAATGGTCAGGACCGAGATCGACAACATCGAGTTCAAAGCACCGACGGTTATTCCCTTCGTCGCCCAAGCCGACGGCACGCTTCAGGGCCCCTCAGAAGATGCAACCACCATCGACAACCTTTCGGCCTACGGCATCCATGTCACCAACATGAAGATCGACGCCATGAACACCTGGACCATTGCCGCCGACGCAAAGACCGGAACTGCACAGAATTCCATTGACTTTAAGGTCGGCCCCGAAGGCGCACTCCAGGACGCCAGCGCCGCAACGCAGGGAACAGGAATCGATCTTTCCAAGAACGCAACCTTTGATATGGGCTATCAGGGTATTGCCGGCGGTTCGGACAAGATCAAGCTCAAGACGAGCGGAAATGTCGCCCGCGTCACGCGCGACATCTTCCATATAACCGGCGAAGGCGATCAAGTTGCAACGATCACCTGGACGGTCGAGCCCGGTGCGCACACGGCATAAGGCGATCGCATCTGTCGCCATCGTCGGCATCTTGGCGCTCGCGCCGGCAGCAGCCTTTGCCCAACAAGAGCAGGCGCAGGCCGCCACGCAAGTGACCGTCGACCTCTCGGGGCTCGACCATGGCGACCGCCAGGAACCATTGGCGCAAACGGGCGACGAAAAGCAGCTCTTGGCAGCAAGCGTCGCTGTGGCAGGCGCGGGGGCAGCCGGACTCGGCCTGCGCATCAAACGCAGCCAGTAGCCTGACACAGGCAGGCCACACATAATTTGGTAAGGAGACCCCATGGCATCGAAGAACCTTTTGCCCGTCGTCGCACTCTGCGGCGCGCTCGCAACCGGAACGCCTGTCGCCGCTTGGGCGACCCCCGTCATGGCGGACTCCTTGCCGGCAGTCCTAAGCCCCGCACCAGACCCGTCAAGCGTCATTGCTCGCAAGCGGTTTTCGCTCGCGCAGGCAGCAATCTCGACCTCGGGATGCCTTCGCCGGAATACGGACGCCTCGATAGTCGTGGATATCGAGCGCTCGAATAAGGAAAACGAATCCCAGGCAGGCTGTGCCGTCTGCACATGGCATTCGGTTGTGCTTGACGCAGATGACGATCCATGCGATTTGGAGCTGCGCATCGACATCGCTTCGATCGATGACTCGGCGAACGGAGCGAAGGTCGCCTTCGACAGCACGTTTTTCGAGAAAGGAGGCGGCATATGTCTGGGCTGCGCCGCCGCGAATGCAGACGATGCGCAGCCCACCCTCTCATTCACGGCATCGTTGCGGCTGACCAAGGCCGGCACCGATGCCATCGCGGCGGGAGAAGCGTCCCTGCTGTTCTACGCCGTCAGCACCAAAGACACAGACATTCATTTCGAGAAGTCAGCCGGGGCACTCAGCCTTACGCGAGGGACGAAAGCAGGCCCCATTGAGATTGATGCCCACGCGCTAGGCAGGCAATGCATTCTCGCCGACCCGGCGCTTCTCGAAATGGAGTGGAACGGATCCGGGGCCGCCGGGATTGTCCCCTCCGCGCTTGGAGCCAAGACACTTCCCTCAAACGAAGGACCCAGCAACGCAACCATAAAAGAAGAGGGCGCAGACAAAGAAGCGGGTGCGGGGGACACGCCATCGCTGGCAAACAGCGTCCCAGCTTCTTTCGAAGCACCGGACGAAACCGTTGCCGATCCAAACGATTCCGAGCTTGCGGACAGCCTAGGGCTTGCTGGTCCTCAAGAAGTCGATGAGGGCAACTGCTGCGTGCTTGCCGCGCTCGACCACACAGAGACTATCGACGCCGCGAACATCGAAGTTGCCGCCGCCAATCAGCCCGTCCGCAAGTCGGCCATCATCGCATTTCCCGAGTCCGTCGAGGTCGTCTTTTTGCCATCGGGCGAGGTTGTGGCCCCGACACTGCTCACCTTGCTGGGTGCTAAGAATACTCGAAACGAAATTAAAAAGATCACGGTTGTCGACCCTGCAACTACCGCCAAGCTGCGTCTATACGCCGTTGCCCCAGACGGAAGCAAGACCCTGGAATTCGATGGCGACACGCTCCTGGCCTGGCGGCGTCTGGACATTATGCAAGACGTCTCGTATCAGATCGAACTCGAAGGGTTTGATCGAGCCCGCGATGCCAATATCATCGCCGCGGCTATTGAATCCCCACAGCGACTTATGACACTGCGCTTTGACTACTATCCCTATGTCCCGACAACCACCTGAGGCTTAAATGCTGCGCGTCGTTTCTAATACCACTTATATAACGTATTAGATGAGTCGCGATGTGCCTCGCATTCCGTTCTGCTACGATTGCCACGTTGGCATCAACACGGGAGGGCTCATGCCGGGCTTGGGAACAATCATCAACGTTGTGCTTTTGATTGCGGGCGGTCTTTTGGGATTAGCGGGCGGTCGCTTTATCACACCGCGCATCCAAGACACGCTCATGAAAGCATCGGGGCTGTGCGTCCTGTTTATCGGCTTGGGCGGCACCATGCAAAAGATGCTCGTCATCGACGGCGGCGTCCTGTCGACCACCGGCACCACCATGTTGATCGTCTCATTCGCGCTCGGCTCGCTTATCGGCGAGGCCATCAACCTGGAGGCCGCCATCGAAAACCTCGGCGAATGGCTCAAACGCAAAACCGGGAGCGAGGGAGACAACGAGTTCACCAACGCCTTTGTCTCGGCATCGCTCACCGTGTGCATCGGCGCGATGGCCATCGTGGGATCGATTCAGGACGGTCTGCTCGGCGATTGGTCCACGCTCGCCCTGAAGGGTGCACTGGACTGCATCATCGTCTGCACCATGACAGCCTCGCTCGGACGCGGCTGTATCTTCTCGGCCCTGCCCGTTGCCGTGTTCCAGGGAACGATCACGCTGTTTGCCGGCGCGCTCTCCCCCATTATGACCACCGCAGCCCTCGACAGCCTCTCACTCGTGGGGTCCATGCTCATCTTCTGCGTCGGCGTCAACCTTATCCGACCTCAGACCTTCCGCACGGCCAACATGCTCCCCGCCGTCGTCATAGCCGTCATCTACGCCCTCCTGTTCTAAGTCTATCTACATAGCGGCATCTCGAACATCTGTTTGATGCTGTGCTATGATATGAGGTCACCGACACCGTATAGGGAGAGGAGAGGGCGGTGGCCGACCAGGACGTCAAGATGCTCATCGAGCGCATTATGGCCGAGGCCCGGACCCATCAGTCCGCCCGCTTCTCAAACAAAATCTATGCTGACGAGCCGATTCTCAAGACCGGCCGTCAGATGCAGAACTTCCTCCCCGACCAGTACCGCAAGATGCGCGAGATATCGCGCTGGCAGGATGATCCCAAGGGCGGCGCGGGGCGTTGGCTATCGGAGGCGGAGCTCTTTTACCGTCAGGGCCTGCTGATGGCCGACTTCGAGGACGATTGCCCCTACAACGGCACCTTTAAGTCGTACTTTCCTACCTACAACGCCATGAGTGACCGGCAGCTGCGTGGCTACTTTACCTGGCGCGCCCAAGTGCGTCGCGGCAACATCGAGGAGACATCGACCTCGTTTGCTTTTCTGTATCTTTACGAATTGATCTGCGACATTGGCGTCGACGACCCGCTCGATGGCTTTGACAAGATCAAGGGCTTTTGGGATGCCTATCGCGCCTTTGAGCCCGGTATCGACCGGTTCGCACGCGTATGGCTGCAGGACTACGCCGTATTCCACGGACTCGATCCCAAGCTGCTACACGACTCTAAAACCGTTGCATTCGACAACGCCCTCATCGAGCTGCGCCGTGCCGTGCGAGACCTTGTACCCGCGTCGGCTCCGTCGGACCAGGCCCCCAAGCGTCGCAAAGCCTCAGAGCCCACGCTCCCCCTTCCGCCCGACGAGGCGCGCGAGGAGCGACTCATGGCCGCCATCAATGCGCTCTCCACGTACAACTTGAATAACTCACGGCTCGACCGTTCCCACCATCGCGACCTTCGCCACGTGGCATGCGCCGTATATGTCCGCATGGCGCGCTACTATGACACGCATCGAAAGGCCGGCATCGTAGCGAGCTTGTTTGGGGAGGAGACGGCCATGCCCTACACCATGTTTGCCTCGGCCGTGTTCTTTGCGCCCGAGCGCCACGAGGACTGCGAATATCGCTTGGACCCCATCCATATCTATCGTTGCCAAAACGGCTTTTGGGAGTGCATGCGCATTCACGGCAGCAGGCAAAAGAGCAGCAAGCTCGGCGAGATGATGCGTGCCTGCGATCAGCGCTTGCGTCTGGCGCTAGATCCCGCCCATCCCCTTAAGGAAGAAAAGGTCCCCAAATATCTGGCCAAGATCATCGATGATGAGATCGTGGCATGGCTTTCGTGGGATGCCGCGCACCAGCCCGTCAAGATCGATATCGACCTGAGCCAGCTGGGACACATCCGAAGCGCCGCTGCACAGACGCGCGAGGCGCTTTTGATCGACGAGGAACGCGAGGACGACGCGCTTGAGGATGCCGAGGCGGCAGGCCCTGGGAAGCCAGAAGCCAGACCCATGACCGAGGCGATTGTCGAGCCGGTCGCGGCGCCCATGGAACAGGACGAGGCCGACGAGCCGACCATCTCCACCGAGCAATTTGGCGTCGTAGCCCCGCTCCTCGCACCAGCACCAACACCCGCGACGGCCGCGCCCGCCGACATCACGTCCGCACTCGCCCCCGCCGCAGAAGATTATCTTCGCGCGCTGCTCGAGCAAAACGCGGCGCAGGCGGCATCGGCGGTGGCGCGGTCGGGCCAAAGCGAAGATATGCTCGTCGACAGCATCAACGAGGCCCTCTTTGACCTGGTGGGCGACACCGTTATTGAATTTGGCGCGGCAGGACCGCAGATTATCGAGGACTACGAAGCAGACGTGAGAGGATACCTAGACCATGAGTGATACCGCATCCGCAGCGCCCCGCGTGCCCAAGCGCGTCGCCGCCGTCATTCTCAACTCGCTCAAGGGCGGCGTCGTCCCGCGCATCGGCCTTCCCTACATTACCGTAGGCCGCGAGGTCGAGATTCGCGCTCTGCTCACCGATCTGAGCCTTATCGCCGATGGCGGCGCAAGTTTTCGCTTCCTGGTCGGTCGCTACGGCGCCGGCAAGAGCTTTTTGCTCCAGACCATCCGCACACACGCCATGGGTGAGGGATTCGTCGTCGCCGATGCCGACCTTTCCCCCGAGCGCCGCCTGCAGGGTGGCCAGGGCCAGGGTCTGGCCACCTATCGCGAGCTCATCCGCAACATATCGACCAAAACGCGCCCCGAGGGCGGCGCGCTCAATCTTATCCTGGATCGCTGGGTCGCCTCGTGTGCCGACGCCGACGAGTCGGCCATCAATGCCCAGCTTACCCCGCTCGAAGAAATGGTTCACGGCTTTGACTTCACCCGCATGCTCCGCCGTTATCGCACGGCCGTCGCAGAGGGAGACGAAGAGACCATGAGCCGCGTGACCAAATGGATTCGCGGCGAGTACCGCACCAAGAGCGAGGCGCGCGCCGAGCTGGGCTCCTCGACCATCATCAGCGACGACGACTGGTACGACTACGTCAAGCTCATCGCACGCTTTTTGGTCTGCAGCGGCTACAAGGGCATGCTGGTGCTCATCGACGAACTTGTAAACCTGTACAAGATTCCCAACGCTATCACGCGCCAGTACAACTACGAGAAGATCCTGACCATGTACAACGACACGCTGCAAGGCAAGGCGCAGTACTTGGGCATGATTATGGGCGGCACGCCAACCTCTATCGAGGACCGTCGACGCGGCGTGTTTTCCTATGAAGCCCTGCGCAGCCGTCTCGCCCAGGGCCGTTTTGCGCGCGAGGACCTCAAGGACATGCTTGCGCCCATCATCCGCCTGCAGCCGCTCACCTATGAGGAGCTACTGGTGCTGATCGAAAAGCTCATGCAGATCCATGCCGGCTACTTTGGCTGGAC